>LJTS01000058.1 GCA_001304425.1 Betaproteobacteria bacterium SG8_40 | reverse complement strand
CCGAAGACATTCTCGATTTCAAGGAAAGCCTGTCGATACTGTTGATTTCGGGACTGTTCATCATTCTCGCCGCCCGCATCGACTTCGGATTGTTCGAACAACTCGGCTGGTCTGCGCTCGGGGTTTTCGTCGCCATGCAGTTCCTCGCGCGCCCGCTGAAGATCATCCTCACCACCGCCGGCAGCAAGCTGAACTGGCGCGAACGCGCGCTGCTCGGCTGGATCGGCCCGCGCGGCATCGTCGCGGCAGCCATCAGCGCCGTGTTCGGATTGCGGCTGGAGCAGGCCGGTTTCGCCGATGCGGCATTTCTGGTGCCGTTAAGTTTCATGGTCATCATCGGCACGGTGCTGTTGCAGGGCGCGACCGCCGGCACACTGGCGCGTTTGCTGGGGGTGGCCGAACCCGAACCGCGCGGCTTCCTTGTCGTCGGGGCCAACCGCGTCGCGCGCGCAATCGCGCTGCAGTTGCGCAAGGCCGGTTACCGTACAGTGCTTGCGGACACGTCCTGGGAAAACATCGAGAAGGCACGCACCGAAGGTTTCGACACTTACTATGGCAGTCTGGTATCCGAACACGCCGACAGGCACCTGGACCTGGTCGGCATCGGCGGCTTGCTGGGACTGTCAGCACACTCGGCGCTCAACAGCCTGGCAGTCATGCGTTATCGCCGGGAGTTCGGCGACGGGAATACCTACGCACTGCATGCCACGCTGGAAGAGCAACCGGAGAATCTGCGCATCGCCGCAGCACAACCAGGCCATGAGTTGTTCGGCAAGGACATCAGCTACACGCGGCTAATGAAATTTCTCGGCAAGGGTGCCGTTGCCACCGTCACGCTCGATGAGGGCGAAAACGTCGACACGTTCACCGCGCGAAACCCCGATGCGGTTCTGTTGTTTGCAATCGATCCAAGAGGCAATGCGCACGCGTTTACAGCCACCAAAAGGCCCGCCGCTACGCGCGGCTGGAAGCTCATTGCAATCTCCGGAATGTTCGCTCCCGAAGCTGAAGATACGGGCACAGCCAGTGCTTGAATCCTAACGAAGGCGCCTGTAACCGCACGGCCTGAACCAGCAGGCGCGCCTCCGGGCGCGCAACCGTTCGCCAGATGGCGACAGTCGCGACCGTCAGCGTCACATCGCACGTCCGTTCCTACTCCGGAGGGTGTACATCATGTCCGTTCTTACCCAGCCGACTGCTGCACTTAACCGGCTCTCCAGATATTTCGTTATAGACACATTCGAGGAGGCGCTGGACCTGCTGCGCCGCTATCGCGAGGTCGACTCCTTCAACGCCTACGTCAACGAGCGTGCGCTGTTGGTCATAGCGTCCGTGCTCGTGCAGTTCCTCATTGGCATCGGCTGCGTCATGAGCATCGTCACCTTGCTACCCGATGTTCACTGGTTGCTGGTTCTGCCGGTCTTGCTTTGCATCCCGCTCGTTCTGGCAGGCGCCTTCCTGGTACAGACGTACGTGTTCTTTTCCTGGATCGAAGGCCGTTCGATGGAACGCGCGCTAGGTTCGCGCCGAATCAGAAAACGCGGAAAATTCGCCGGCTGGATCGAAAAGCACTGCCATCTCGATATTGGCCCGTCGCCCCGCGTACCGTGGGTCTTGTCGACATTGCTTCTGTTCGCGCCATTTCTGTTGCTGGCCTATTCATGGCTGCCCGCGGCCGGGGCCGTGCTGGGGTTGGGCATCCTGATGCCGATTGTTTACGCGGCGCTGGATCGTTAGGGATGCGTCGCACATCGCCGCAAGCGGTTTGGCCTGGCAAGGAACCGTAGCCGCTCGCGCTGCCCCCCCTGCCCCAGCGCCGCGCATGCGGCGTCAGGCCGCCGGATCGCGAGTGATGCGCTTGAGCCAGAAAATCATCAGCTTTGGCGATGCTGACACCTCGTCGAGGTCCTGCCAGCTGAATGCCGTGCTGAGCTCAGGGTGCTTGCGGTACCCGCGCTTTATCCAGAAGTCATCGAGCGGCACGTAATCCGCAGGCCGCCGGTGGTGGCCGGCATCCCTGTGCACAGCGCAAAATGCGGTGAAGCCGAAGCGATCGTGCATGCGTGCGTGCGCTTCCCGCTCCTCAAAGAAACGCACTCCAAGGCCCTTGCCGCGATAAGGCTTCTGCAGGACGGATTCGCCGAAATAGAAAACCTTCTCCGGGTCACGGTGATGATCAACGAACGGTTGCTTCACGTTATCTGTCTCCGCTGCCAGAGGCAGCCCGGTCGAAACACCGACGACACGGCCGCCATCGAGCGCAATGACGACAACACTGTCAGGCACATCCAGGTATGTGCGCAAGTAGTCGCTTTCGTAGCCGAGACTTCCCGCGTAGAGATAGGGAAATTCGCGAAACACCTCGATGCGCAGTCTGGCGAGGTCCTTGATGTAGGGGTGTGCATCGTTTCCACAGAAACGCCTTATTTCAATGCTCATGTGTGTCGACCGTCATGAATTCCCGTCAATGGCGCTACAGATGATGCCCGCCAGCCGCAGCCGCTACTGACCAACTGCAACACTCGACTTTCACCGGACGGTTTGCCGGAACCGGTTAAACGAGATTTCTCAGTTCACGCAGGCTTACCGACAGCATTGCAAGGTCGGGGCTGTCCGCCGTCCGCACGTCGGCGAGCACCTGCTGAACGCGCTCGAAGGGGCTGCGGTTGCGCTCCTCCCATCCGGCGATCAACTCTTCGGGCCGGGCAATCCCCGGATTCTGCCCGACAACGTTGGCGGTCAGCGCGCGCAACAAATCGTCCAGTTCATCCTGCAGTGCCGTTTGTGCAAGTGTCTGCCAATGCGTGTCGGCCGCCAGCGTTGCGATCTTGTCGCGAAACCAGGACAGGTCAAACCTGGAATAGATCATGAAGAACACCTGGGTAACGCACTCCACGCTACGCGCGCAATCCTGCGCAAGATCAATGATGTCCGGGGCCGCCTGAGCCAGGTCCGCGACTGCCACCCGCTGCGCGAGCGGGCGGGGCACACCGGCTTGAACCAGCGCGTCCGCGGACTCACCAATGCTCTCGAATCCGCTTGCACCGATTGAAGACTCCAGCGATTCGATCACGAGTCGAACCGGGCCGGTGAAACGTCCGATAACCTCGCTCAAATCCTCGGAGAACTTGCGCCGGCGAAGGAACCACCGGGTAGCACGGGTGGTCAGGCGCCCGATGTGGACAAGCATCGAAACCCTCACTTGCTCTTCTATCGGATGTTTCAGGGACTCTATCTCTCCCCATAGCTTGACCAGCCCGAAAGACTCCCGGGCCATCAGGTAGGCACGAACGATATCGGAAGGACGCGCGCCCGTTTCCTGCGTCAAACGGTGCACAAAGGTACTGCCTACCCGGTTGACCATGCTGTTGCATACATGCGTGGCGATAATCTCGCTGCGCAGGGGATGCTGATACATTGCATCGCGAAAACGATCGCGCAATGCGGCGGGGAAATATCGCTCCACCGCTGTGGCAACGAACGGGTCATCCGGCACGGTCGATGACAACAACTCCCGAAACAGCCATATCTTGCTGTAGGCAAGCAGCACAGCGTTCTCCGGCGCGGCCAGTCCGGTTCGGGCAGCTTTGCGCAAGCCTATTTCCTCATCCGACGGCAAGAACTCGATATCGCGCTTGAGCAACTCCTGCCGTTCGAGGTAACGCATGAAACTCGCCTGCTCGGCGAGCAGAGCGACACCCTGGGCGCCAGTCACGGCAAGTGATTGCGCCTGGTAGACATTGTCGCGAAGCACCAGCGCGGCCACTTCGCCGGTCATCTCCCCGAGCAACTGGTTACGCTGCTTTTCGGTGAGCTCACCGTCGGCCATTACAGCATTGAGCAGGATCTTGATGTTGACTTCGTGGTCCGAACAACTCACCCCGGCGGAGTTGTCGATGGCGTCACTGAAAATCTGCCCGCCATTGAGGGCGTATTCGACGCGCCCCCGCTGGGTAAAACCAAGATTCCCGCCCTCGCCGACAATCCGGCAACGCAGTTCCTCGCCGTTGACGCGAACCGCATCGTTCGCGCGATCACCGGCATCGGCGTGCGATTCCGCGCTCGATTTCACATAAGTGCCGATGCCGCCGTTGTAGAGCAGGTCGACCGGCGCACGCAGCAAGGCGCGAATGAGCTCGTTGGGGGGCATCGCAGTCGCGTCGATGCCAAGCGCCTGACGCGCCCGCGCCGACAGCACGATCGATTTCGCACTTCGCGGATAGACGCCACCGCCTTCGGATATCAAGGCCTGGTCGTAATCTGCCCACGAAGAACGCGGCAGCGCGAACAAGCGTTGCCGCTCGACAAAGGATTGCTCGGGATCCGGTTCGGGATCTATGAAAATATGCCGATGATCGAATGCCGCGAGCAAGCGAATGCGCCGGGACAACAACATTCCGTTACCAAAAACGTCACCGGACATGTCGCCGATCCCGACCACGCTCAGCCCCGTGGTCGCAATGTCGATCGCGAGCGAGCGTGCGTGATTCTTCACCGACTCCCAGGCACCACGCGCCGTGATGCCCATCTTCTTGTGATCGTAACCACTGGAGCCGCCGGATGCGAACGCATCCCCCATCCAGAAGCCGTATTCGGCGGCGACACCGTTCGCGATATCGGAGAAGGTTGCGGTGCCCTTGTCGGCAGCCACCACCAGATAGGTATCGTCGTCATCGTGGCGCACCACCCGTGGCGGCGGGATCACCTGTCCCGCCGACCGGTTGCCGGTCAGATCGAGCAAGCCCCGGAGGAATGTCTTGTAGCAATACACGACCTCCTCCATCAGCGTTGCGCGGTCCGCACCGGCGGGCGGTCTCTTGACGACGAATCCGCCCTTGGCGCCGACCGGGACGATCACGGCGTTCTTGACCATCTGGGCCTTCATCAAACCCAGCACTTCGGTGCGGTAGTCCTCCATGCGGTCGGACCATCGCAGCCCGCCGCGCGCCGCCAGCCCGCCGCGCAAGTGCACGCCTTCGATACGCGGTGAGTAGACAAATATTTCAAACATCGGCCGCGGCTCAGGCAGCGCCGGCACCCGTGCAGGATCGAACTTGAAGGACAGATAGGACTTCGCGGTGCCATCCGCGCCGAACTGGAAATAGTTGGTCCGCGTCGTCGCCACGATCAGGGCAAGCATTCGCCGCATGATCCGGTCTTCGTCGAGGCTTGCCACGGCGTCGAGCGCGGCTTCGATTTTTTTTTCCCGGTCCTTGCCCCTCGTGCCGGGCGCTTCGGTTGCGTCGGGGTCGAACCGTTCGGCGAACAGGGCGACGAGTTGCCGCGCGATATCAGGGTGGGAGCCGAGCGCCGCCTCCATGTAGGCCTGGCTGAAAGTAAAACCGGCCTGGCGCGCGTACTTCGCGTATCCACGCAACAAAGCGACTTCGCGCCAGTTGAGTTTCGCCCGCAGCACGAGTCTGTTGAAGTCATCGCTCTCGGCAGTGCCGCGCCACACACTCAGGAAGGCTTCGTGAAAAATGATGCGGACCGTATCGATTTCTATGCCGATGCCGGCTTCCGTACGCAGGCCCATGTCATGAACCCATATGGGTGCGCCCCCGGCGGGGTCGATCTGGTAGCGGCGCTCGTCGATGACCCTTACGCCCATGTGCTCCAGCATCGGCAAGCTTTGCGACAACGGCACGATGCTGCCGCGCTTGACCAGTTTGAAGCGCAGTTCGCCCGGCCCGGCTTCGATCGGCTTGTACAAGTTGAGGCTGATGCCGTCCCGCGTGTCCAGGCCTTCCATGAGTTCTACGTCATGGACCGCGTCGCGCGGCGCATAATTCTCGCGATAACCGGCCGGAAACGCATCGCAATAGGCACGGAACAGATCGCGGCCCGCCTCCTCGCCGCGCCGGTCAATCAAGGCATCGGCAAGCTCGTCCTCCCAGCGGCGGGCAATCGCCGCAATCGCCGCCTCGAGTGCGCGCTCGTCGTATTCCGGCCTTGTGCCCGGCGTCGCGTGAACCACGATCAGCAACCTTGCCAGCACCGACTCGGACACGTTCACCGTAAACGTGCTTGAAACCCCATCGAAAGCGTCCATCAGCAACGCTTGCATGCGCTGACGCACATCCGTGCTATAGCTGTCACGCGGGGCAAAGATCAGGCAGGAGAAAAATCGCCCGAACGGATCGCGGCGCACGAACAGGCGCGTGCGCTGGCGTTCCTCGAGATGCAGGATACCCGTCGCCACCCGCAGCAAGTCGTTCGCCTCGATCTGAAACAATTCATCCCGCGGATAACTCTCGAGGATCGCCTGCAAGGCTTTCAGCCGGTGGCTGTTCGGCATCACGCCGGCAGCCTCGATCACCGTGCTGACCTTGCGCCTGAGCAGCGGGATCACGCTGACGCTCCTGCTGTACGCGACCGACGTGTACAGGCCCAGAAAGCGGCGCTCGCCGATAACATTTCCGGCATCGTCGAAACGTTTGATGCCTACGTAGTCCATATATCCGGGCCGGTGCACGTTCGAGCGGCTATTGGACTTGGTAATGATCAGCAATTCCGGCTTGCGGGCGCGCTCGCGCATTTCCGGCGGCAAGGTAGCGAAGCTGGTAGACGTTTCGATCCCGGGTTTCTCTCGCAAAATCCCGAGACCCGAACCGGCCACGATCCTCAGCACATCGTCGCCCCCCTCGCGCACCAGATCGTAATCACGCGCCCCGAGGAAAGTGAAGTGGTTGCTGGTCAACCATTCGAGAAACTCGCTGGCTTCCGCCACTTCGTCCTGCGGCAACTTCGGCGGGCTGGTCCTGATCCCCGCAACCGCGTCCGACATGCGCTGGCGCATCGGCATCCAGTCTTCAACACTGGCATGCACGTCGGCCAGAACTGCACGAAGACCATGCTCCAGTGATTCGAGCGCAGCAACATCGGTTTCGCGGCTGATCTCCAGATACATGCACGACTCGAAGAAATCGGAATTCGTGGCAACGGCCTGACTGACCTCGACAAGATTGCCCGCCTCGTCGCGCCGCAGGTAAATGACCGGATGAATGATGAGGTGAGTTGCAAACCCGTGCGCATTCACTTCCATGCGAACCGAATCAACGAGAAACGGCACATCACGGTTCACGAGCTCGATCACCGTGTGCGGGCACTCCCAGCCATGCTCATCGACATGCGGATTGAGAATGCGCACCTTCGATTCGCCGGCACTGCGCTGGCGGGCCAGTTGCCAGTTGCTGACCGCGGCCCCGTACAAATCGAGCGCCTGGCGATCGTGCAGGTCTGCCGGGTCAACCTGCCGGTAGAACTCCCGAACATAGGCCTCTACCTGCGCAACCCTGTCAGATGGCATGCGCTCCCGGACCAGAGCCAGCACCTCGCCAAACAGGTTCGGTCCGGGATTACGCGTGTTGCGGCTCATCAAACGACTCCTTGCATAAGGATTGGGGTCCGGCTGCGTTCAGTCTGGCAACGGCACGTGCATGGCAAAGACCCCGAAGCATCTGGCCCGGATCCGGCCAGTTACACGCCCACCCCGTGCAACGCCACCCTCGATGCCTTGCCGCGGCCAACCGCTCCCGCAAGACTTCCCGTTCCCGGCAGCATAACAGGCAAGTATCAGGGCCCGGCACGGTTGAAGCGCTGCACGATCCCCGCGCATCAACCAATCACGGCGTCCCGGTACAGCAGCGCTTGCCTGCATTACCACGGCAGTCAACGCTTCCCCCTCCAGCCGGGCAAGCGCATGGTCATTCGGCGACATTGGCGCTTTCCGTTCAACGTCGGGCAGGACCAATGCCGTAAGGCGCGGCCCAGCCGAGACCTTCCATTGTGTTCCCGCGAGGCCGATACTCGCAGCCGATCCAGCCCGCATATCCCAGTTCGTCGATCAGATCGAACAGGAACGGATAATTTATTTCACCGATGTCGGGCTCGTGCCGACCCGGCACGCCGGCAACCTGGAAATGCCGGACCAGATCAATGTTGTCGCGAATCGTCTGTGCCAGATTCCCTTCCAGCATCTGCATGTGGTAGCAGTCCAGGTGCAGGAAAAGATTATCCGATCCAACTTCCTCGATGATGCGCCGTGCCTGCACGGTGTGATTGAGAAAATATCCGTGCATTCCCTGCGTCGTGTAATCCGGTCCGCCTCGCACCAACCCCATCTTGTTGTTGATCGGCTCGATTACCGCCTTGAGTCCGTGGCCGCGAAGAAAAGCAGCCGCATGGCGCAGGTTCTCAATATAGACCCGCCTTGCATCGTCGTAGGCCGCGCCAGCCCTGACGACGCCTGCCATCACGTGCACGGTGGTGCAATCGAGCGCGGCGCCATATTCTACCGCTCGCTCAAGGCTATCCCTGAACTCCGTCTCGCGTCCCGGTACCGCCGCCAGGCCGCGATCACCCCGGTCCCAGTCACCCATCGGCGCGTCGAACAACACCATTTCCAGGCCGTGCGCCCGCAACCGGGTGCACAACTCCGCCGCCGGAAAATCGTACGGCACCTGAAACTCAACTGCCTCAAACCCCGCTTCTGCCGCCGCCTCGAAACGCTGCATGAACGGCACTTCGGTAAACAGATAGTGAAGATTCGCGGAAAATCGTGGCATCAGCCTGCCCTCAAAAGCATGGAAAAAACGATAAACTGCCGCTAGCGGCCGGAAACCGGCATATCTTGAACAATACACCCGCAAACCAACCTGCCCTGGATTTGTCGAAGCCGGAAACATGGGCGAAACGCCCACCGCCACATTACTCAGCACCCGCCTCCATCAATTACCGTCAATGCCAAAAAACGCCATCACCTGCGCCTTGATATCGTTGATATGTTACCTGTGCTTGCTGTCGCCTCTTCGCGCAGACGACAACGGCGCCTGTCTCCAGCGGGGGCAATGGGTATTGCCGGCGCAGGAAGGCGTAGCGCGGTCGACGGCAGACGCTGTACTCAGCGCTGCACGAACCGCCAACGTCGTACTTCTCGGGGAAGCGCACGACGACGCCGACCATCATTTGTGGCAACTCCAGGCGCTGGGCATGCTGCTGGGGCAACGCGGTGACCTTGTGATCGGCATGGAAATGTTTCCACGCCGTGTGCAAGCGGCTCTCGACCGCTGGATAGCCGGTCAACTGAGCGAGGAACAACTGCTCGAACAAACCGACTGGAATCGCGTCTGGCGCTTTGATCCGGAGCTTTACTTGCCGATCTTGCGCTTTGCACGGCTGAACCGCATTCGGGTCGTCGCACTGAACGTCGAACGCTCACTGATTGCCGAAACAGGCAACGCCGGATGGGACGCCGTCGCGCCCGAGCGCCGCGAGGGCGTTACCGATCCGGCACCTGCCCCGAGCGATTATCGCGATCTGCTGCGAGCTTCCTTCTTCATGCATGGCGAGCACCGCGAAGCGCCGGAGGAACCCGACGGTGAAGCTTCGCAAGCCGAAGACCCGGCATTCGAGTACTTTGTGCAGGCGCAACTGGTGTGGGACCGCGCATTTGCACAGGCCATCGCCGAGGCCAGCGCCTCGTATCCGCAGTCACTCATCGTCGGCATTATCGGCAGCGGGCATCTTCGTTACGGTCACGGCGTGCCGCACCAGCTGGACGCGCTTGGCATCGGAAACACGATCGTCTGGCTGCCCGCGTCAATCGACACCGGGTGCGCCGAGCTCGCCGGCATTTCGGACGCCGTGTTTGCAATTGCGGGCAGTGAGCGCAGGGAGCCGCCAAGGCTGGGCGTATATCTTCAGGATTCCGGCGACGGAGCCGAAATACGTGAGGTCGTGCCCGACAGCGTGGCGGCCACCGCAGGACTGGCTGCCGGTGATCGCATCGTCTCGGCAGCCGGGGTTCAGGTTCGCAGCAGTAACGACGTCATTGCGATTGTTCGCCAATCCTATCCGGGAACGTGGTTGCCAATGACGGTTACACGTGACGGCAAGGATATAGACATCATTGCCAGGTTTCCGGCTGCGAGGCGGGCCGTCACTCCGGGCGACGACAGTTCGCGCGCAGCCGAACCGGATGATTAGGGCCAGAAGATGAACGCAACCACATTGGCAATCGTGATTCCTGCGGCGGTGCTGACCGCGGCCTGGCCCGCATGGGGCGCACAACATCTGGATCTCGATGTCAGCGTCGATCCCGCCGGACAGACGCTGATCGCCAACGTATCGATAACAACTGAATCACCGGAACTGAGCTTCTATCTCGCGGACAACTTCATCGTCGAATCCGTCGAGGCCGATGGCGTCACCATTCCGGCAAGCCGCATCAATCTGGATGGCCTGCAACACTTCCAGATAGACCTCCCGGATGCCGAGACCCCGAGCACGGTAGCCGTGCGTTATCACGGCTCTCTGCAAACACTGGACACTTCGATGACGCATGACGAGACGCTCAATGGCTTGCGCGCAATGTCATCGGAAGCGGGGAGCTACCTGCCCGGCGGCAGCGGCTGGCACCCGGTACTCGCCGCCGCGTTCACCTACCGGCTGCGTTCGACAGTACCGCGAGGCTATATTGCCGTCGCGCCCGGTGCGCCGGCAGATGAAGCGCAAAGCGATATCGCCCGGCAAGCAAGCTTCACCATGGAAACGGCGGTGGACGGCATCGATCTGA
>LJTS01000057.1 GCA_001304425.1 Betaproteobacteria bacterium SG8_40 | reverse complement strand
GGCTCCGCATGATTCGTCGGCGCAGAGGCGCCGGCGGGCTACGGCTCCGCGGACAGCGGCTCAAGTTCTAACGTTAGCCCCGGCTCCGGCTCGGGTTCCGGCTCTGGTTCCGGCGTGGCGGATGGTTCGGGAGGTTCGATTGCGTCAGTGAGTGTGGGAATGGCGCTTTCATCCGCGGCCGGTACCGCATCGGTCAGTAGCGGGGGCGGACCATGCGATTTGCGCGCGCGTCCGCTTTGCATGAGGTTATCAAGCTTGTCGAAAAGCGGATCGTTGTTGTCGCCCTTACCGGTCATGACGCTCACGACCGCAGCTTCCCAAGATCATGGGTGATGATCTGGTAACCCCGGTCGCGGTAGAAGCGGAAACGCTCGCGCGCTCGTTCCCGGTCGCGCTCTTCGCTCGTGACGATCTCGATCAGCCGGTGGAAGCGGCTGAAGAACGCAGGGGTTTCGTCGCAAAGGTTGATCAGCACGTCCTCGTGAATGACCGGCTCGGTGGAGTGGTCAACGATCACAGGCGTTACCGGTGCAAGGCGTTCCGCCGCCCGGCAGTGCGGGGTGAAGCCTGTCGACGGCGTAGACCACAACAGTTGGGACAGGCGATCGGTCACGTCGTTCTCGGGCGTCAGAATCATTACCCGACGGTTGTGCGCGAGCGCCTTGGACGACAGCTGGCAGCTGGTGCGCAGTTTGTCGGTTGCGTTGGTGTAGAAGAGGACTTCAGTCATTTTGGCGCTACAACCGGGAAAAGACCTTCATCGCAAGCCGTGGCAAGACGCCGTCGATTCCGGCACCGGGTGCGCTTGCATGCGACATTGCGGTGCAAATTCATGCCGGAAGGGCTGCCTTACCAGCCGGCGCGTTTTATCAGAAATTGTGTCAGCAAGGGAACCGGCCGCCCCGTCGATCCCTTCTCCTTGCCCGACTTCCAGGCGGTGCCGGCAATGTCCAGATGCGCCCAGCGGTACTTCCTGGCGAAGCGGGCAAGAAAACATGCTGCGGTTACGCTGCCGGCGGGTCTGCCGCCGATATTGGCGACATCGGCAAAATTGCTGCTGAGTTGTTCCTGGTAATCATCCCAGACCGGCATGCGCCATGCCCGGTCCCATGACGTCTCACCGGCGTCGATCAACTCGCTTGCCAGCTTGTCATCGGGGCTGAACAGCCCGGTTGCGACCTTGCCCAGCGCGATTACGCAAGCGCCGGTGAGCGTGGCGATGTCTATCACGGCTGCCGGTTCGTAACGCTCGGCATACGTGAGCGCGTCGCACAGAATCAGCCGGCCTTCCGCGTCGGTATTGAGGATTTCGATGGTTTGTCCGGACATGCTGGTTACGATATCGCCGGGGCGCGTCGCCTGGCCGTCGGGCATGTTCTCGACCGCCGGAATGACGCCCACTACATTCAGCGGCAGCTTCATCGCGGAAACCGCATGCATGGTTCCGAAAACACTGCCGGCACCCGACATGTCGTATTTCATTTCGTCCATTTCGGACGACGGTTTGAGTGAAATTCCACCGGTGTCGAAAGTGACGCCCTTGCCCACGAGCACGACGGGTTTCTGTTTGGCCGGACCGCCACGGTGTTCGATGCAAATCAGTTTCGCCGGTTGGCGGCTGCCCTGAGCCACGGCGAGAAGCGAACCCATTCCGAGCTTCTTCATTTGCGCGACATCGAGCACATTCACGCGCAACCGGTTTAGTCGGATCATCTTCTTTGCCTGCTGCGCCAGATAGTCCGGTGTGCAGATATTCGGCGGAAGATTGCCAAGGTCACGGGCGAGGTTGGTGCCTTCGCCGATGGCGCGGCCTCTGTCCAAAGCCTTCTGCAGCTGGCGCGAGGGTTTGCCGTTGATGCCCAGGCTGACCCGGCTCAGGGGTTTGCCTGCCTTCTTGCCAATGTCGCTTTTCATGACATCAAAGCGATACGCCGCGCCAACAGCGAGCGCAGCAATTTTCGTTGCCGCCCATTGCTCGTCGTAGCCGGTGGCGTTCAACTCGGATACGAACAGCGTCGCATCGGTGATTCCCGCGCTGCAAAGTGTGGTCAGAGCGTTTTGTACGGCCTTGTGGAACTCGCTGGTGTTCAACCGCCCGTTCTTGCCTGCCCCTGTCACAAGCACGCGGGCTGCACCGATTCCCTCAACATCGAACAGCATCAGGGTCTTGCCGGGCGCACCGTCGAAATCGCTGTTCTTCAGAGCCCGTGACAGTTGTCCGCTGCTGCTCTGATCGATGCGTCTGGCGGCATCGGAGAGCTTTCTGTTGCCAAATACAGGCACGACTACACAGGCCGTCCTGACCTTCTCCGGTTGCGCATTTTTTATGCTAAAGTCCACCGCGAAGTCCCCTTATTCGTATCGTCGTTTCAACAACTTAGCATTATCTCTTTGTGCCGAAGCAAAAGTCAAAGTTACGATGATTTTCCAGCGGACACTTCTCCGCGAATTCGCGATAACAGGTATCGGCACCTTGCTCGTCCTGCTCGCGATCACTGTTACCACACAGTTCATTCGATTTCTCGGCTACGCTGCGCGCGGCAGCATTTCCACCGACGCGGTGGTCACTTTTCTCGGGCTGGCGGGGCTGCGCTATTTGCCGATACTGCTGTCGCTGGCGCTGTTTGTTTCGATACTTCTGAGCCTGAGCCGTGCCTACCGCGACTCCGAGATGGTCGTCTGGTTTACCAGTGGCCAGGGTTTGTTGTCGTGGATACGGCCGACATTGCTGTACGCATTGCCGCTGGTATTCACGATCGGATTGCTGAGCCTGTTGTTGACGCCCTGGGCGACGGGCAAGGCGGAGGAATATCGTCGCCTGCTGGAGAGCCGTGAGGACGTCTCGGCCATATCGCCGGGAATATTCAAGGAATCGAAGCGCGGCGACCGGGTTTTCTTCGTCGAGAAACTGACGATGGACCTGTCCGTCGTCGCGAACATTTTCGTCTATTCGGAAGAGGAGCAGGAAACCGGGGTCACGGTCGCGGCGCGCGGCTTCACCGAAACAAGCCCGAACGGCAGTCGCTATCTGGTACTCGAAGACGGCCGTCGGTATGTCGGCCCGCCGGGAACTGCCGAATACAAGATCATCGAGTTCGAAAAGTACGGCGTGCGACTGGAAGAGAAGGCCCAGCAAACCTACCTGCCCTCGATCCGGTCGCGTCCTACCAACGAGTTGTTGCAGGAGCGGAACCCGGAAACCGACGCGGAACTCGTTTGGCGGGTGGGCATGCCATTGAGCGCGCTGGCGCTGAGCATGCTGGCGATTCCGCTTTCGTTCGTGAATCCGCGAGCCGGGCGTTCGGTCAACCTGATGTTGGCCGCGTTCGCGTATCTCCTCTATAACAACTCGCTCAGCATTGTCCAAACCTGGGTTAGCCAGGAGAAGGTTACGTTCGCGGTCGGGCTGTTGGGCCCGCATCTGTTGACTTTTGCCATCGTCGCGTTCCTGTTCTATCGGCGTGTCGCGGTTTCATCGCTATTCAGCAAGCTCAGGAGGATGCGCGCGTGAGAATGCTCCGCCGCTACGTTGCGCGACAGGTATTCGCGGCAACGGCCCTGGTATTCGCGGCGCTGCTGTTCCTGTTCGGTTTTTTTGACTTCATCCAGGAGCTCTCCGATGTGGGTCGAGGCGGCTACGGTCTGCCGTTGGCCGCTCTGTACGTTGCGCTCAGTCTGCCAGGACGCGCCTACGAAATTCTTCCGGTTGCAGCGTTGATCGGAACCTTGTTCGCGCTTTCGCAGCTGGTGATCAATTCCGAGTACACCGTGATGCGTGTTTCCGGAATGTCGATGCGCAATATGGCGGTTTCGCTGACCCGGATCGGCGTCGCCCTGTCGGTGATTACGTTCCTTCTTGGCGAGGTCGTTGCGCCGCTGACCGAGCAGGCCGCGCAGAGCCTGCGATTCAAGGCGACCACCAGCAGTAATGTGGTCGCGCAGGCGTTTCGTTCGGGATTGTGGGTCAAGGACGCCAACAAGTTCGTCAACGTTTCGCGCATCATGCCGGAAACCGTTATCCACGATGTCCATGTTTACGAATTCGACGATCGCTTCCGGCTGCATACCATCAGTCATGCATCTCGTGGCGAATACCAGCGCGACGATCTCTGGGTGCTGCACGATGTCGTCCAGACGCGATTCGAGGGCACAACGACATCGGTGAACGAGATTGCGCAATGGGAGTGGCACTCGGTGCTCAAGCCGTCAATTCTCAACGTGCTGATGGTTGTCCCGGAGCAGATGTCGGTGTGGGACCTTTACGCCTATCTGGAACACCTGCGCGCCAACAATCAGGAAACGGTGCGCTACGAGATTGCCATGTGGCAGAAGATTATTTATCCGTTCGCAGTGCTGGTGATGATGGTGCTGGCATTGCCGTTCGCGAATTTCCAGGCGCGATCCGGAGGTATAGGTGCGCGTATCTTTACCGGCATCATGCTCGGCCTGGGATTTCACCTCGCGAACAGGTTATTCGGACACCTCGGGCTGCTCAATGCCTGGCCGCCGTTATTCAGCGCCTTAACGCCGATGCTCGGTTTCCTGGCTGCGGCGATCTGGATGATGCGGAAGGTCGAAAAACGTTAGCCTGCATGATTCACGAACAATTCACTTCGCAGCGCAAGTGCGAACAGTGAAGGACCGCGCCGGGCAGGCCGGACCATCGGCCACAGCGCAGAAGCCGGACCATCGCCCAGGGACGATCGTTCAGGGCGCCACGCCGGATTGTTCCTGAAGGCGGCCGGGCGCAACCGGCTCCTGCGCGACGATGGCCACAAAAGCACTGCAAGCAGAATGGTTCGTCACGCAAACACGTGGCAAACGCAACCATCCCCGAGAAATATGCGGGCTAGTCCTGCCCGCGTTCAGTTTGCGCAGGATTGCCAGCGAGCACGATGCGGGACCTGCACAGGCGATCGTGCAGAAACTGCCGCTCCGGATCGAAAACGGCCCATAACAAGCCGATTCCGGTGCCGACACTTGCAAGCGCGACAAGGTAGCGCAGCGTTGCGGCGCGCGAACCGAGCAAGGAACCATCGATTGCCGTCACCCTGATTCCCCATGTCTTCTGCGCGAGCGTCTGGCCGGTTCGCACCCAGCAAAACACGAGATAGGCGCCGCTGACGCACAACAGGTAAACGAAGAAAATCCAGCGCCAGGGCCCGTCTGGCGACCTCCCCGAGATGGCGATGTAGAGGTAGGCGGCCACAAATACGATGGAGAACAGCAGCACGGCTTCATAGGCCATTGCCGCCAGTCGCCGAAACAGCCCGGCCGGAACGCCATGCGCAATAGTGCTCGTCACGACTTTGGCAAACGCCGCCGGCGGTGTGAAAG
Source organism: Betaproteobacteria bacterium SG8_40 (assembly GCA_001304425.1). Taxonomy (GTDB): domain Bacteria; phylum Pseudomonadota; class Gammaproteobacteria; order Burkholderiales; family Eutrophovitaceae; genus SG8-40. Next base: position 5,284 of record LJTS01000057.1, on the reverse strand, counting down.
CCGCGCAACCGGGCGAATCACCGCATCTCCAGCAACCCTAATCCCGCCGCGACCCATCGTAATGCCGTTCGCGCAGCTCCTGGCGCCGGCTTTCCGGCAAGTCCTGGTATTGTTCCCAGCGCAAATGCAACTCCTGGCGCTCTTCCGGGGACAGTTCCCGCATTTGGCGATATCGTTCACGTGCCCGTTCGCGCTGTTCCGGCGTCAACTGCGCCCACTGGCGCATGCGTTCCTGCAGGCGTTGTTGTTTCTCCGGTGGCAGTTCGGGATAGCGCTTGGCCACGCGTAACCAGTTTTGGCGGCGGTCAGGCTCGATCTGGTCCCACTCTCCTGCCAGCGGCTTGAGTATTTCACGCTGACTGTCGGTCAATTCCGTCCATCCGGGCGCTGCCTGCGCCAAGGCGGCCGCGGGAATCGAAAACAGCAGCAGCAACGCCGCCGTTACTGTTCCCGTTCGTATGATGTGTGCCGAAGCCATGCATCGAATCCCGGGTCGGTATAGGCGTGGATAGGAAGCTCGTCGGCGAGCAGGGCGGTCTCGACATCGAACGGGTCGTGTGTCGCTTCGCCCCGCAGAAAAAACACGGTGCCTGCCGCCAGCAGAATGAACAACGCGGGCAGCGCGACGCCAAGCAGCCTGCGGTGGCCGGTAATCCAGTACGAGAACCCCAGGCGTAACGGCGCGGGCTGCGGTGAACGGGTTTGCATCGCACGCATACGAGCACCTGCCAGCCGTGCGGTAACGCCGTCCGGCAGATTGCCCAGCTGTTGGTCGAGCCTGGCTACGATCCGTCGTGCCAGATCGTCCTCATTCATAGTTCAATGCCCCGTTTCTTCAGAAAAGCGGCGATGCTGTGGGTGGCCCGCGAGCAGTGCGTCTTTACGCTCCCTTGCGAACAGCCCATCGCCGACGCGGTCTCCGCCACGTCCAGTTCCTCCCAGTAACGCAGGATGAATGCCTCACGTTGACGTGCCGGCAATCTTTCCAGCGCTTCCTCGATAGCCGTCGCGATCTGGGTGCTTTCCAGTCGTCGTTCCGGCTCGTCCTGTTTGCCCGATTCTACTTCGAGCGTGTCAAGAAAATCATAATCCTCGTCCTGGCGGGACGCACGAAACGAAGAGAACAGGGTGGTCCACGTCGAGCGCACCTTCTGCCGGCGGTAGAAATCCCGAATGGTGTTCTGCAGGATGCGCTGGAACAGCAGCGGCAGTTCCGCCGCGGGCCGATCGCGGTAACGGTCGGTCAGTTTGAACATCGCGTCCTGGGCAATGTCCAATGCGCTGTGGGTGTCACGCACGGCAAACATCGCCTGCTTGAATGCCCGGCGTTCAACCTGCTCCAGAAAATCACCCAGTTCGCGTTCAGTAGCCAGCGTCTTGTTGCTCCATGCCGGAAGTGCGCGAACGGATGACGGCTCTGTACGTGTTCGGGCAGTCCGTTTGACTGTTGCGTCTGGTCCACATTGTGCTGGGCATTGCGATCAGCGGATTCCCGGTAAGCGGCTGGGGGCGAATTCGCCCGGCAGGCGCCGGCGGAAAGGTCGAACGAGTCTCATAGGCCTGATTTTATGGCGTAATGGGCCAGAGTGGCGCTAGAATGTTGGAGGGTAACGCATGCATAGTGTAAACCTGACGAATCACTTTCTGATCGCCATGCCAAACATGGCCGATCCCCACTTTGCCAAGTCGCTTACCTATATTTGTGAGCACAACGAGCAGGGTGCGCTCGGCGTCGTGGTGAATCGCCCGACCGAGATGACCCTTGCGACGCTGTTCGAACAAGTCGATATTCCGCTCCGGAATGAGGCGCTGTCACGCTTGCCGGTGTATTTTGGCGGCCCGGTACAGGTCGACCGGGGCTTTGTGCTGCATCGTCCGGTTGGCGGCTGGCAGTCAACGCTGAGCGTGGGCGGAACCGTTGGCCTGACGACGTCGCGCGATATTCTCGAAGCATTGAGTGCGGGCAATGGACCGGACTCGGAGGGACTGCTCGTGTCACTTGGCTATTCGGGCTGGGCGCCGGGCCAGCTCGAACAGGAAATAGGGCAAAACGCCTGGTTGACGGTCGCGGCGAACGCGTCGATTATTTTCGACATGCCCGCAGAAGCTCGCCTGGGTGGAGCCATGAGTCTCCTCGGGATCGATCCCGCGAGCCTTTCCGAAGAGGCGGGGCATGCCTGATGGCAAGGTGTTGTCTGCCTTGCCACGCGTCAATGCCGATTGAAGCCGGGAGCGCCGCAATGAACGCGACGGCGGGCGCCCCGCAGAAGGGCGCCGTGATGGCGTTCGATTTTGGCGAGCGACGCATCGGCATAGCGGTTGGTGACCGTGAGCTTGGCATAGCGCACCCGCTGGAGACTTTGCATTACCGTCGCGGGCAGGATCCGCTGGCCCTCATCGAAGCGCTGGTCGTAGAGTGGCAGCCGGTATTGTTCGTGGTCGGGATGCCGGTCAACGCGGACGGCACGAAGCACGCCCTGGCGCCGGTTGTTCGTCGTTTTTCGTCGGCGTTGACAAGCCGATTCGGTGTGGCGACAAGGCTGGTCGATGAACGTTATACCTCCGCCGAGGCTTCCGGGATGCTGCGCAACGCGGGCGTTCGCGGCCGGCGGCAGAAAGCCTACCTTGACCAGGTAGCAGCACAGACGATACTTGAAGATTTTTTTTCCAATGACAACACCATTTCCTGATACCGAGAAACTGCTCAACACCCTGATCGAGGGAATCCGCGGCAATATCAAGCCCGATACCGGCATCATTGGCATCCATACGGGCGGGGTCTGGGTGGCCGAGCGACTGCACGCGGCTCTGGGCAGCAAAGTGCCGATGGGAACGATCGACATCGCGTTTTATCGTGACGACTACGGCCGGCGAGGCTTGCACGGCGATGTCAAACCATCGGATATCCCGTTCGATGTCAACGACCGCGACATCATTCTTGTGGACGATGTGCTGTATACGGGACGCACCATCAGGGCGGCAATGAACGAGTTGTTCGACTATGGGCGGCCCGGCTGTGTCATGCTCGCAGCGCTCGTTGACCGGGGAGGCAGGCAACTGCCGATCGAGCCCCGTTTTGTTGGCGCACAGGTTTCCGTCCCCGACGAGGAACTGGTGTCGCTGCGCCGCGATGACAGTGGCGCATTACACCTTTCAACCGAGCCGCGCCCGACGGCACACGACCAGTCGTGAGCCGCAACCCTCAACTTGACAGCAGCGGGCGGCTGGCCCATCTGTTGTCCATTGAGGGACTGCCTCGCGAGACGCTGGTCCACGTTCTGGATACCGCCCGCTCGTTTGTCTCTGTCACCGAACGCGACATCAAGAAAGTGCCGCTGTTGCGCGGCAAGTCGGTGTTCAATCTGTTCTTCGAGCCCAGCACGCGCACGCGCACGACGTTCGAAATCGCGGCCAAGCGGCTCTCCGCCGATGTAATCAATCTCAACGTCGGCTCTTCCTCCCAGAGCAAGGGCGAGACGCTGCTCGATACCATTGCCAACCTGTCGGCCATGCATGCCGACATGTTTGTGGTTCGCCATTCGCAAAGCGGCGCTCCCAATCTGATCGCGCGGCACGTCGGGCCGAATATTCACGTGATTAACGCCGGCGACGGACGGCATGCGCATCCAACGCAGGCCTTGCTCGACATGTTTACGATCCGTCATTACAAGCACGATTTCCCGGGGCTCAGGGTCGCCATCGTTGGCGACATCCTGCATTCGCGTGTTGCCCGGTCGCAGATTCATGCGCTGACAACCCTGGGCGTGGCGGAAGTTCGTGTAATTGCCCCTGCGACCTTGTTGCCGGCAGCCGTGACGCGCTTAGGCGTCCAGGTTTTTACCGACATGGCGAAGGGATTGAAGGACGTCGATGTGGTGATCATGCTGCGGCTACAGAATGAGCGCATGAGTGGCGAACTGCTGCCGAGCGCGCAGGAGTATTTCAAGAATTACGGGCTGAGCCCGGAGAAACTGGCCCATGCCGATTCGCAGGCGATCGTGATGCACCCCGGCCCGATGAACCGGGGGGTAGAAATTGACTCCAGCGTTGCGGACGGGACCCAGTCGGTCATTCTCCCGCAGGTGACGTTCGGAATCGCGGTCAGAATGGCGGTGATGTCGATCCTGGCGGGCCAGTCATGAAGACCCATATCGCAGGAGGGCGGCTCGTCGACCCGGCGAGCGGGCGCGACGAGCGTGCCGACATCTTTATCGATGGTTCCGAAATCGCCGCCATCGGCAAGGCGCCCGCGAAGTTCCGGGCCGAACGCACGATCGATGCGCAGGGACTCGTCGTCTGTCCCGGCCTGGTCGATGTCGCGGCGCGCTTGCGCGAACCGGGCCTCGAATATCGCGCTACCCTGGAAAGCGAGGCCGCTGCCGCTGCTGCGGGTGGCGTCACCAGCCTGGCCTGTCCGCCGGATACCGATCCGCCGCTGGACGAACCGGGTCTCGTGGAAATGCTCAAGTACCGGGCGCGCAATCTCAACCTGGTGCAGGTGTATCCGATAGGGGCGCTGACGCATGCCTTGCAGGGCAGCAAGCTCACCGAGATGGCGGAACTTGCCGAAGCAGGCTGTGTTGCATTTTCCCAAGGGGATGCCCCGCTTCCCGATCCCCAGATGTTGCTCAGATGCATGCAATATGCGGTGACGCTTGGTTACTCCGTGTGGCTGCGGCCGCAGGAAATCAGCCTGTCCAGAGGCGGCGTTGCGCATGACGGCGAGGTTGCTACCCGCCTTGGATTGCAGGCCGTCCCCGCCGTCGCGGAGACGATTGCCGTATCGACCATACTCTTGCTGGCGCGGCAGACCGGTGCGCGTGTGCATCTTTGCCGCTTGTCGGGCGCAGAGAGCGTGGATATGGTGCGGGAGGCAAAAGCCTCCGGCTTGCCGGTGAGTTGCGATATCTCGGCCAATCATTTGCATCTGACTGACATCGACATCGGTGACTTTGATTCCGAATACAACCTGGTGCCGCCACTTCGCTCATCGCGGGACCGGGATGCCCTGCGAGCCGGCCTGGCCGACGGGACCATCGATGCGATTTGTTCCGATCACACGCCAGTCGACGACGATGCAAAGCAATTGCCCTTTGCCGAGGCGGCCGCCGGTGCAACGGGCCTGGAACTGCTGTTGCCGTTGACGCTCAAATGGGCGGACGAGGCCGGAATCGCGCTCGTTCAGGCACTGTCCTGCCTGACCTCTGCACCGGCGCGCTTGCTGGGAATCCCGGCCGGGAGCATTGCCGCCGGGGCGCGTGCAGACCTGTGCGTATACGACCCG
>LJTS01000056.1 GCA_001304425.1 Betaproteobacteria bacterium SG8_40 | reverse complement strand
GTTTGAACTGAATCCGCACATGCCCGAAGAAGGCGAGGATCTGCAACAGCACCTCGCCGCCAAGTACGGCACGACACGCGAAGACAGCCGCAAGGCTCGAGCACGGTTGGCTGAAATGGGAGCTGCACTCGGCTTCACGTTCAACTACGCCGAGGACATGAAAATGGTCAACACGTTTCGGGCTCATCAATTGTTGCACTGGGCCGGCACGCACGGTCGCGAACACGATCTGAAGATGGCGCTGTTTGCCGCGTTCTTTACACATCGGCAAGATGTGAATGACTCCGAAGTGCTCGCCGATGTTGCGGCAGGCATCGGCCTGGACCGCAACGAAGCGCTGGCGGTACTATGCGATGCCCGCTTCGCAGCCGAGGTTCGCGACAGCGAGCGCCTTTGGATAAACCGCGGCATCCAGGGCGTTCCGGCGATGGTCTTCAACCAGAAGTACCTGGTCACCGGCGCGCAGGGAGTCGAAAATTTCACTTCGATCCTCCGTCAGCTTGCCGAAGCGTCTGACGCCTGACTGACCCCGGCAAGGGAAACTGCAATGTCGAAAGCACAGGTCATTCACAAACTCGGCCCGCCCGAGGCAATGCAGTGGGAGGACTGGGTGGTGCCCGACCCCGCAGCAGGAGAAGTACGGTTGCGTCACACCGCCATCGGCGTGAATTACGCCGACACCTATCACCGCGGCGGTATTTCCCACCCATGGCCGGTGCCGCCGTGCCCGGTGGTCATCGGCTTCGAGGGAGTTGGTGTTGTCGAAGGCGTGGGCGAGGGTGTCAGCGAATTCAAAAAGGGCGACCGCGTTGCCTACGGTATTCCGCCGCTGGGCAGCTACTCGGAAGTGCGTAACTACCCTGCGGACAAACTGCTGCACCTGCCCGACGGACTCGACGATCGCGAGGTGGCGGCGCTGTTGATGAAAGGGATGACGGCGCAGTACCTGCTGCACCGGACCTACAAGGTGCAGCCGGGCGACACGATTCTGGTTCACGCTGCCGCCGGCGGCATGGGGCTGATCCTGTGCCAATGGGCCAAGGCGCTCGGCGCGACCATCGTCGGCACCGTCAGCACCAGAGAAAAAGCCGAAGCCGCGCGCGCCGCCGGTTGCGACTACCCGGTGGTGCGCTCGCAGGAGAGCTTCGTCGCGAAGGTCAAAGAAGTCACCGACGGCGAAGGCGTCGCGGTCGTCTACGAAGCGATTGGCAAGGACACGCTGCAGGACTCCCTCGACTGTCTGCGGCTGATGGGCGTGTGCGCGGCCTACGGCCATGTATCCGGCCCGCCGGACCCGATAGACATCATCCAGGACCTTGGCCGGCGCGGCTCGCTGTTCATCACCCGGCCGGCGATCATGCACTATCTCGCCAAACGCGACGACCTCGAATGGGCGGCGCGCGATCTGTTCAAGGCCATCGCTGACGGCATTCTCGATTCCAACATCACACGAGAGTACGCCTTGAAAGACGCGGTGCAGGCGCACGTGGCGATCGAGAGTGGCTCGACACTGGGCGCGATGGTGTTGATCCCCTAGGGCGTTACCACTCTCGATGGTGGGCAGCGGCCCGTCGCGACAGCGCCGTTGTCGCCGCCCCGCCCCGATTACGCGAGCGCCACACCCAGCATGCGCCCGATCAGGAACGTCAGCGCGCCGGCGCCGCCGCCGATCAGCAGCATTCGAAGCCCGCCAACAAACGCCCCGCGGCCGATAAACAGGCTCAGCGCCGCGCCCACTGAGAACAATGCAACACCGGTGAGTGCGATGGAAACAGGCAGCGCGCCATGGTGCGCCAGCACCAGGTACGGCAATAACGGAATCAATGCGCCCGCCGAAAAAGCGAGAAACGAAGACACCGCCGCGCCAATAGGAGATCCGAGTTCGTCCGGGTTCAGTCCAAGCTCCTCGCGCGCCAGCGCGTCGAGCGCGCGATCGGGATCGGCGATGATGTCGTCAGCCATCTTCCTTGCCGTGTCGCGCGGAATGCCGCGCGCTTCGTAAATCAGCGCCAGTTCGCCCGCCTCTTCTTCCGGATACTGCTCGAGTTCGTCCGCCTCGAGGCCGATCTGGTACTCGTACATTTCGCGCTGCGAACGCACGGATACGTATTCACCGGCCGCCATCGAAAACGCCCCGGCCAGCAGTCCCGCGACGCCCGACAACACAATGACGCCGATGTCCGCCGCCGCGCCGGCCACGCCGAGTATCAGGCTGGCGTTGGATACCAGACCATCGTTGACACCGAACACGGCGGCCCGCAGGTTGCCGCCGCTCGACAAACCGCGGTGGCGGCCCTCGCCGCCGGATTTTGCCCCCGGCACGAAATGCCGCGGATCGGACACCGCATACAACGACATTCCGCGCACTTTCATTGCAGTCAGCAGGCTGCGTGTCGAACGCGGCCCGAAGCGGCGGGTGAGCGCGGCAATGATGCGGCTGCGCATGTCGGGCACGTAAGCGGCCGGCACCGTACCGCCTTCCTTGCGCATGTTCTCGGCCCAGATCTGCGCCTGGCTCTCGGCCTCGATTCCCAATTGCCTGAACAACCCCTCGCGCGCCGTTCCCGCTTCGCAGGCCGACACTACGCGGTAAAGGTAGGCCGAGCGCATTTCTTCCTTCCAGCTTTCGAGAGCGTCCATTTCGTTCTTCCCCTGGGTTGTTACCTAACCGTCTGCCATGACCGCACGGTGTCTCGCCCACTCGCGCAGCGCCTGGATACGTTCGCGAGCGACGACCGACAGCGGCCGTGTGCGCGAGAGTTCCTCGGCGATGAATTCGCCCGACAGCCGCGAACCGCGCGCGTGCGCTTCGTACAAGGCTGCGACAATCGACTGTTCGATCTCGGCGCCGGAAAATCCTTCGCTCGCGGTTGCCAGCGTCACGATGTCAAACGATGCCGGGTCGAAGTCGCGTTTTCGCAGATGGATCCTGAACACCCCGGCTCGCGCCTCGGCATCCGGCAAGTCGACGAAGAAAATCTCGTCCATCCTACCCTTGCGAATCAGCTCCGGCGGCAGGGACTGGATGTCATTGGCGGTGGCGACGAGGAACACGCGGCTCTTGCGTTCCGCCATCCAGGTCAACAGCGTACCGAGCAAACGCCGCGAGGTGCCGCCGGACTCGCCGTCCGAATCCGCAGACAGGCCTTTTTCGATCTCGTCCATCCACAGCACGCAAGGCGCCATCGCCTCGGCCGCGCGCAGCGCTTCGCGCAAGTTGCGTTCGGTCTCGCCGATCCATTTTTCATAGAGGGATGCACAGTCGAGGCGCATCAGCGGCACGCCCCAGCTACCCGCCACCGCCTTTGCAGCGAGGCTCTTTCCGGCGCCCTGCACGCCCAGCAGCATGATGCCGCGAGGCGGCTCCAGGCCCTGAACTTCGCTGACGAACGCCGCCTTGCGCTGCGCCAGCCATTGCTTGAGCCGGGACTGCCCGGCCACTTCGGAAAACCCGGCGGTTTCCAGTTCCAGTGTCAGCACGCTGTCCGCGCCCAGCGCTTCGTGCTTGAACTTGAGGACGCGGGCGATATCCCCGCTGGTGATGGCACCGTCGTCATGGATCGCGTGGCGTACCAGCCGGCGCGCGTCCGCCGCGCTCATGCCAACCAGATGCTGCACGAGCTGATTGCCCGCTTCGCGGCTGCCTTTTACCCGGGTACCTTCGCGCCGGCTCCAGGCATCGATCTCCTCCTGAGCCAGTTTCCGCATCCCGTCCGCATCGGGCATGCTCAGCGAGAAGCGCGCCGTCAGTCGGGAAATGTCGGAGGGCAGTTCGATGCGGTGGCTCACCAGCACCAGCGTGCGCGCGGTTCTCTGGTAGTCGTTGGCAATGCTCTTGATCAGCCGCTGATTGATCGGGTCATCGAGAAAGGGATGCAGGTCGAGCAGCGTGTAGATGCCGTTCTGGCTGGTCTTGTAGATGTGCCGCAATGCCTGCACCGGCTCGAAGGTGAGCGGAATCGAATCGCTTCGGCCATGACGGCTCAGGCCGTCGGTAACGGTCCAGACGAACAGTGCCTGCTCTTCAAGATTGCAGATTCGCTCGAGCAAACCGATCACGCGCGCTTCTTCGTGTGTCTCGATCGCAACGATCGGAAAGCGAGAGCGCAGGATCACCGTCAGATCGTGCTGATCGTTCATGCGAACCTTCGGTACTGTATTGCCTCGGCAAGATGCTGTGCATTGACCTGCGGGCTCGCCGCGAGATCGGCAATCGAGCGGCCGATGCGCAGCACGCGGTGATACGCGCGTGCCGAAACCCCGAGGCGGGTGAGGGCCGAGCGCACCAGCTGTTCACCACCCGCGTCCGGCTTGCAGTACTGCTCGGTTTCCTGCACGCCCAGCATCGCGTTTGTTTTTCCCTGGCGCGAGAGCTGCATCTCGCGGGCGCGCGCAGTACGTTCGCGCACCGCCTCGCTCGACTCGCCCCATTGTTTGCCCGCGATGTCGCTTTCCGCCACCGCCGGAACCTCGACCTGGATATCGATCCGGTCCAGCAGCGGGCCGGAAATGCGGCCGCGGTAACGGGCCACCTGTTCGGGTGTGCAGCGGCAGCGTTCGTTGTAGTGACCCAGGTAGCCGCAGGGGCAGGGATTCATTGCGGCTACCAGTTGGAAGCGTGCCGGAAATTCCGCCTGGCGTGCCGCCCGTGAAACGACGATTCGTCCCGATTCAAGCGGTTCGCGCAACACCTCGAGCACATTACGCGCGAACTCCGGCAGTTCATCGAGAAACAGCACGCCGTGCATCGCCATCGAAATCTCGCCCGGGCGCGGCTGGCTGCCGCCGCCAACCAGCGCCACGGCAGATGCGCTGTGATGTGGCGCGCGGTATGGGCGCTGTTTCCATCGGCTGACGTCAAACCCCTGGCTGCCGAGCGACTGGATGGCGGCAGATTCGAGCGCCTCGGCATCGGTCATCGGCGGCAGAATGCCGGCAAGCCGCTCCGCCAGCATCGTCTTGCCCGTGCCCGGGGGGCCGGCCATCAGAATGCTGTGCCCTCCGGCGGCGGCAATCTCGAGCGCCCGCCGGGCTTCGACCTGTCCTTTGACATCGGCCATGTCGGCAAGCGCCGGGGAGTCCGTTTGCGGGACTTGCCGTTGACAATCGAGTTGCTCGCGCCCGGCGAGATGGGCGCAAACCTCAAGAAGGCTTCGTGCGCCAAAAACCCTCGCTTGCCCCACCAGCGCCGCTTCGCCGGCACTCGCCGCGGGCAGCACGAAGGCACGCCCGGAGCCATGCGCCCGGTAGGTCATGGCAAGCGCTCCGCGAATCGGTCGCAACTCGCCCGTCAACGCCAACTCGCCCGCGAACTCGTACCGGCCGAGTTGATCCTTGGGCAACTGGCCGGAGGCAGCGAGTATGCCGATGGCAATCGGCAGATCGAACCGGCCGCTTTCCTTGGGCAAGTCGGCCGGAGCCAGATTGACGGTGATGCGCCGCGCCGGAAACTCGAAACGGCAATTGATCAGCGCGGAACGGACCCGATCGCGCGCCTCCTTGACCTCGGCCTCGGGCAAGCCAACGATGGTGAAAGCCGGCAGCCCCGCGGCCAGGTGCACTTCGGTGGTCACCAGCGGCGCGTCCATGCCCGATAGCGCCCGACTGTAGAGAACCGCGAGCGACATGGCCGGCTGCCAGCTCAGTCCTGGTTGCGGCCGCCGAGTGCACGCTCCAGTTCGGCGACACGGGCTTCCATGTGCGACAACTTCTCGCGAGTACGCTGGAGGACCGACTGCTGGACGTCGAACTCCTCCCGCGTGACCAGATCGAGCCGCGAGAACCAGCCCGACATCAATGCGCGCAGGTTCTTCTGCACGTCCTCGACTCATCGAGCACTTTGGTATCCACAGTGTTTGCCTCCCGCGGCGAGTGTAACAAACGGTGTCCCGCCATCTGCCTGCCCAGCTCTGGTGCATCCGTGCACAAGCCCGCACCAGCCTGATGCGGCACCGCACCACAAAAGTTTCCGCGAAATACAGTATCTATCTGTTTTATATAATTCTTTTGTCATGGTACGCGGATTGCGTACCGCACCATCGCACTTTTGTCTCATCCCGACCATCACGCAACAGGAGAACCAAATGTTTGAAGCAAAAAAGACCGCGCTTGCCGTCGCCACCGCCCTCGCGCTACCCGCCGTCGCCTCGGCGGAGCCAGCGATGCCGATTAGCGCCAATGTCACGTTCACCACCGATTATGTGTTCCGCGGTATTTCCCAGACCGACGAAAAGTTCGCCGTGCAAGGCGGATTCGACTGGGCCAGCGAACCGACCGGCATTTACGCCGGTGCGTGGGCTTCCAACGTCGACTTCAATTCAGACACGTCGGTAGAACTTGACGCCTACGTCGGCTGGGCGCAGAGCTGGGGCGACTGGGGTGTGGATGTCGGTTACCTGCACTACGACTACCCGGGCGAGAGCAGCCTGAACACCGACGAGATCTACCTCATAGGCTCCTGGAAATGGTTATCGGCGGCCTATAACTACACCATCAGCGACGAAGCATTCGGCATCACCGACGCCAAGGGCTCTGGCTATTTCAATGTTGCGGCCGAGTACTCCTTCCCGATGGGCTTGGCGATTGGCGGAAGCTACGGCACGACGATGTACGAAGGCACCTCGGGGGGCACACCCAACGACACCGGTGATTACGACGACTACAAGGTCTATGCGACCTACAGTGACGGCACCTATACCGGGCTGGATTACACGCTCGCCTGGACCGACACCGACATCGATAACCCTGCCGCTATCGCCGAGGATCGTGTCTTTTTCTCAATTTCCAAGAGCTTCTGAGTAACAACACAGGCCGATGACGCCATGCACCCGGCCTGTCACAACCCCGTTACGGCGCTACCCGACAGGCTATTCCGGCATCGCGTTGCTGCACTCAGCGCGGAGGGATTTCCTGTCGGCAACAGCGGCAGCGAGGGGTTGAAAAGCAGCCGCACCAACTCGGGGCCTTGTTAATTCATGCTGCACCAACTTGGTGCGAGTATCGGTTAAAAATTAGCCCGAAAAAGAATAAGATATTGATATTTATGTACTTTATTTGCTGGCACACATACTGCGAAAACACTGGCGCTGGTTCATCCGGATCTGGTGCCTGGCAGTGAACGATTCAGGTACCCGCATATTAATTCCCGGTGCAGAGCCGGGCTCAACATCATTAGGCAACTGGAGACAACATGAAACTCGTGAGTGCAGTGATCAAGCCGTTCAAGCTTGATGAGGTCCGCGAAGCTCTGTCCGCCATCGGCGTACAGGGCATCACCGTGACCGAAGTCAAGGGATTCGGCCGGCAGAAAGGACACACCGAGCTGTATCGGGGTGCTGAGTACGTCGTCGATTTTTTGCCGAAGGTAAAAATCGAAGCGGCAATCAAGGACGACGTTCTTGATCAGGCCATTGAAGCGATCGAAAAATCAGCCAACACCGGAAAAATCGGCGACGGCAAGATCTTCGTTTTCGATCTCGAACAGGTTGTACGTATCCGCACCGGCGAAACCGGCGCGGATGCTCTGTAAGGGAGAAAAAAGAATGCTCAGGAAAATTCTTTCACTGTCGGTGCTGACAGGCATCCTCACCGCTGCGACGCCGGCGATGGCAGAGGACATGCTGAATTCCGGCGACACGGCCTGGATGATTGTCGCCACAGTACTGGTCATCATGATGGCCGTTCCGGGCCTGGCGCTGTTCTATGGCGGGCTGGTGCGAACCAAGAACATGCTCTCGGTACTGATGCAGGTGTTTGTCACCTTCTCGCTGATGTCCATCCTGTGGGCGATGTTTGGCTACAGCCTGGCATTTACCGAAGGCCCGTTCAACTCGGTCATTGGCGGCTTCGGCAAGTCCTTCCTTGCGGGCATCACGCCGGACTCGCTTAGCGGTTCCATTCCGGAGTATGTGTTTGTCACCTTCCAGCTCACCTTCGCGGCAATCACGCCGGCACTGATCGTGGGTGCGTTCGCCGAGCGCATCAAGTTCTCTGCCGTACTGTTGTTCATGACGGGCTGGCTGTTCCTGTGCTACATCCCGATCGCACACATGGTCTGGGGCGGCGGTTACCTGGCCGGTCTGGGCGCAATGGACTTCGCGGGCGGCACGGTGGTGCACATCAATGCCGGTATCGCCGCACTGGTCGGCTGTATCGTACTTGGCAAGCGCGTTGGCTACGGCAAAGAGGCGATGCCACCGCACAACCTGACCTTTACCATGGTCGGCGCATCGCTGCTGTGGGTGGGCTGGTTCGGTTTCAACGTCGGCAGCGAACTCGCAGCTGACGGTACCGCAGGTCTGGTCCTGGTCAACACCCAACTGTGTACCGCTGCCGCAGTGATTGGCTGGCTGCTGATCGAATGGATTGCCCGCGGCAAGCCGACCATGCTCGGTGGTGCGTCCGGTGCCATTGCGGGTCTGGTCGCAATCACGCCGGCTTGCGCATTTGTCGGACCGATGGGCGCAATCATCCTCGGCCTCATCGCCGGCATTATCTGCTTCTGGGCAGTAACCGGTTTGAAGTCGATGTTTGGCTACGACGACTCGCTCGACGTGTTCGGCGTGCACGGTGTCGGCGGCATTGTCGGTGCGATTGGCACCGGCTTCCTCGCCTCGACATCGTTCGGCGGTGGCGGCTTTGCCGAAGGCGTGACCATGGGCGGTCAGGTCTGGGTGCAGATCGTAAGTGTGCTCGTCACAATTGTCTGGACAGGCGTCATAAGTTTCATCCTGTTCAAGATCGTCGACATGATCGTCGGCTTGCGGGTGCCGGAAGACGAGGAAAGAGAAGGCCTCGATGCAACCCAGCACGGCGAAGTGGCCTATCACCTGTAATTAACCCCTGTAACACCCTCCCCCTTACGGGCGCCCTTCGGGGCGCCCGTTTTTTATTTCTTCCGCCTCAATCCGCGAGGCGGGACAGCCGCAAAGCAACGAGGTTGGTCGGGTCGAGGCCGGCACGCTGGTAGAACGCAATGGCAGCGGCATTGTCACGGTCGGCGAGCAACTGGGCGCGGGTTGCGCCCTGCGCTGCGGACCAGTCGATCACGCTGCGTAACAGCGCACGGCCAATGCCTTGTCCGCGAAAGCGCTCGGCGACGATGACATCCTCGATCCACACCGAGGGCGCACCCTCCGCTGTCGAGATCACCAGTTGCCCGCTCGCCATGCCCGTCACTTCGCCGCCGCTGCGGGCAACGAACAGAGCGGCCCGGTCATGCGGCTGGCGCAGCAAGCACATCAAACCGCGCTGCTGGCGGCCGGGATCAGCAGCGAAGTCCTGCTCGATCGCAAAGAGTGACTGCAGCAGTTCAACCAGTTGCGCAACATCGGATTCTGCTGCGCGCGCGATTTGCACCATCCTTGTGACTCCTCCCGAAGATGACGGCTGCGCGCCACGACGGCACGGCTATCCGGGTCAGTCGCCTGCCGCGTACATGATGATCGACAACAGATGAATGGGTGTTTCGATCAGGTTTTCCGGTCCGTGCGGAATATCGCCACGAAACGTCAGCGAGTCGCCGGGCTCCAACATATAGCGCTGCTGTCCGTGACGATACTCGAGCCGGCCCGCGAGCAAGTAGATGAATTCGGTACCCGGATGTTCGAACGTCGGGAACACTTCCGACGCATCGTCCATCGTGATGAAGAATGGCTCGAAGGTCTTTTTCGGTCCCTGGTCGTAGGCAAGCAGGTGGTAGGTGTGGCCACGCCGGGTGCCGCGCCGGACGACCTCCATGCCGTCACCTGCCTTGACGTGTTGCGCGCCGCCGGTCGGCACGTTGTAGTGACGAAACAGGTGTGACAGCGATACGCCGAGCGCCTGCGCAAGTCTTGACAGCGTCTCGAGGCTGGTCGACACCTGACCATTTTCAATCTTCGACACCATGCCACGGGAAATGCCCGCCTGCGCCGCCACTTCGTTGATGGTGAGTTTGTCCTTGAGCCGCAGTTCCTTGACAACGTTGCCGACGTAGCGGTCGAGCGAGCGTCCGTCGGCCGCGACCGCACCGGGACGCGTGCGCGCAGTGTCCGCCCCGGACCCGGGCCTGGACTTCGATGGCGCCGGTTTCGTCTTGCCTCTAGAGGTCGCCATTCGCTCCAGGAGTCCAGTCGGTCCCCGCAAGCGGCACCCTCGCCATGGCTGCCGCTTCAACGCTCAGCGCCACCAGGTCCTCCCGCTCGAGATGATGGACATTCTGCTTGCCGCAGGCACGCGCGATGGTTGTGAGTTCCATGTTGAGCGTCCTGAGATAATTCCGGGCGCGCCTGGCGCCCACTTCGGGATCGAGCCGCTGCTCGAGTTCCCGGTCCTGCGTCGTCACGCCCACCGGACACAGGCCGGTGTGGCAATGATGGCAGAAGCCGGCGGCCGTGCCTATTTTCTCGTACCCCTCGGCGGCCGAATGATGCGCGCCGTTCTGGATGTAGGTGTCGCTGTTACAGCCCAGCGCCACCAGCATTCCCTGGCCGATCGATACCGCGTCGGCACCCATCGCCAGCGCCTTGGCAACATCGGCGCCGGTACGAATTCCGCCGGACACGATCAACTGCACCTCGTCCTTCATGTTGAGGTCCTCCAGCGCATCGACTGCCTGGCGCAGTGCCCCGAGCGTGGGAATGCCGACATGCTCGATGAATACCGATTGCGTCGCCGCCGTCCCGCCTTGCATGCCATCGAGCACGATCACATCGGCACCCGAGTGCACGGCGAGCTTGACGTCGTGAAAGGTGCGGGTCGCGCCGATCTTGACGTAGATCGGTATTTCCCAGTCGGTAATCTCGCGCAGTTCCTTGATCTTGATTGCGAGATCGTCGGGACCGGTCCAGTCGGGATGACGGCAGGCGGAACGCTGGTCAACGCCTTCGGGCAGTACACGCATGCTTGCCACGCGCGGATTGATCTTCTGCCCCAGCAGCATGCCACCACCGCCGGGTTTGGCGCCCTGTCCGATCACCATTTCGATCGCGTCAGCCTTGCGCACATCGTCGGGATTGAATCCGTAGCGCGAAGGCAGGCACTGATAGACGAGCGTTTTCGATGACTGACGCTCTTCCGGCGTCATTCCGCCGTCGCCGGTGGTGGTAGAGGTGCCCGTGTCGCTTGCCGCCCGGCCCAGCGCCTCCTTGACGTTGGCCGAAAGCGATCCGAAGCTCATCCCGGCAATGGTGATCGGAATCGCCAGCTCGACCGGCTTCTTCGCGTAGCGTGTGCCCAGTACCGTGCGCGTGACGCATTTCTCGCGATAACCCTCGAGCGGGTAACGCGACATCGAAGCCCCCAGGAAAACCAGGTCGTCGAAATGCGGGACTTTGCGCTTTGCGCCGAGGCCACGAATTTCGTACAAGCCGGTGGCCGATGCACGATGAATATAGTCAATGATCTTGTGGTCGTAACCCGCGCTTTCCTCGCGCTGGATACGGTGTTTTGCTTCGATTGTCGTATTCATGTTGTCCTCACGATAAGTTCGATCAGGGCGCGCCATGACCTGCGCGCTCAATACTCCTGATCGGCGTCGGCATTCCAGTGGTAGAGCTCACGCTTCGACGCAACGCGCCGGAACTGTTTCGGATCATGTTTGATGCGGGCGCGCGCCAGCAACTCCTCGACCGCGGCGAAGTCCGCGTCGCTCATCGGTTCCTCGTGAGCGTCGGCGCCGAACGAGGCAACCTTGCCGCGCACATAGATCACTGCTTCATACAGGGAATCGCCAAGTGCGTCGCCAGCATCACCGCAGATCACCAGCCTCCCGGCCTGCGCCATGAACGCAGAGAAGTCGCCGACCGAGCCGCCGACGACGATGTCGATCCCTTTCATCGAAATGCCGCAGCGAAGCGAGGCATCTTTCTCGATCACCAGCAGCCCGCCGTGAGCCGCGGCACCCGCTGACACCGAGGCGAAACCCTTCACATGCACTGTGCCGGAGACCATGCCTTCAGCGACGCCGGGGCCGACGTTGCCGTTGACGTTGACCTGCGCGAGCTTGTTCATCCCGGCGCAGTAGTAACCGGCGTGGCCATCGACGTCGATCCGTACCGGTGCGTCAACGCCGACCGCGATATTGTGCGTGCCATCGGGGTTGATGACATCGACATGCGTAACGCCGGTGCCGGCAAGGTCATGGTGCAAGAACCGGTTCAGCTCGCGCAGCGGTTGCGCGGCCAGGTCAAACGTCAGTCTGTTCTTTGCCTCTGGCGCCACGTTCACGACACCCTCCATACATAAATCTCCTCCGGAACCGGTTCGAATACGTTCGCGTTCTTTACCCCGGGAAGCCGGGCCAGCGAGCGATACTCGGAAGAAACGGCAACGTAATCCTCAGTCTCGGCGACCACCGCAGGCTTGCACGCAAATGCATCGCGCACCAGCGCAAGCGCTTCGCGCGAACCCATCAGGAAAGTGTAGAAGCCGTCAAGCTCATCAAAGCCGCTGCGAATCGCTGATTCGAGATCATCTCCCTCGCGCATGCGCCATTCGAAGTACCGGCAGGCCGCCTCGGTGTCATTGTCGGTGTCGAACCGGATGCCCAGCGGTTCCAGTTTGCGGCGGATCTGATACGGGTTGGACAGCGAACCATTGTGGACGAGGCAAAAGTCCTCTCCGGCGGTGAACGGATGGGCACGGTCCGGCGTCACCGCCGATTCGGTGGCCATGCGCGTATGCCCGACGAGGTGTGTGCCCGTCAGCGTGTCAAAGTCATAACGTGCAGCGACGTCGGCCGGATTGCCGATGTCCTTGTAGATATCGACCTGCCGCCCGGCGCACAGCACATGAAGGTCCGGAAATACCCTGGCGGCCCAGGGCCGCACCGAAGCAGCCGGTTCGTCACAAGTCAGCACGGCATGATTGCCTTTGGTACGAATCGCCGCTTCGGTACCGAAATGCCTGATGAACTCGGCTTCGAATCCTGCCCAGTCGTACTCCCATTCCGGCGCACACAGACTGTACTTGCGCTGGTCCTCCGGCAGTGCCTCGGTGAACACTGCCAGTCCGGCAGAATCGGGGCCGCGCTCGGTCATGCCGATCAGCATCGGCATCATCAGCGAACCCAGTTGTTCGCGCAGTTGCGGTTTCTTGACGAGTAATCCAACAATGCCACACATATGCTTCGCCTCTTGAAATCCCGAAACGGAAAACGGGGGTCAGAAAAACTCCACGTAACGGTCGCGTTCCCAATCCGAAACGTGACGCATGTATTCAACCCATTCCATCCGCTTTAGCTTCAGGAATTCCTGTGATACGTCTTCGCCAAGTGCGGCGCGGAGGACCTTGTCCTTTTCGAATTCGTCGAGCGCCTCGACAAGGTTCTGCGGCAGAAGATCGACGCCCGCTTTCTTGAGCTTTTGTGGCGACCATTCGTACAGGTTTTCGTTAATCGGCTTGCCCGGATCGAGCTTGCGCTCGACCCCGTCCATGCCGGCGGCAAGAATCGCGGCGGTTGCCAGGTAAGGGTTCGCCGAGCCGTCTGGCAAACGAAGTTCGAGCCGGCCATAAGGGATGCGGACACAGGCGGTACGATTGTTGTCGCCATAAGCAATATAGGCGGGAGCCCAGGTTGCGCCGGACAGGGAGCGGCCAACAACCAGCCGCTTGTAGGAGTTGACCGTCGGTGCCACGATGGCGCTGAGCGCCCGCGCATGTGCCAGCACTCCGCCCAGAAAGTGATAGGCAAGAGTGGACAGTCCGAGACCGTTGGCGTCCTTGTCGTCCTGGAACAGGTTCTTGACCTTGTTGTTTCCGATCGAGATGTGGAAATGGCACCCGGTGCCGGTCCGATTGGAAAACGGCTTTGGCATGAAAGTCGCGATCATGCCCATCGACTTGGCGATCTCCGATGCCGCCATCTTGAAGAAGACGTAGCGATCCGCCGTGGCGAGGGCGTCACCGTAGGTGAAGTTCACTTCGAACTGTCCGTTGGAGTCCTCGTGATCAATCTGGTAGACGTCCAGACCGACGGAGCGGGATGCCGTCGTTAACGCGTCGAGGAACTGGCTGGCGCGTGCCAGTCCCTTGTAGTCATAACAGGGTTTCTCGAGCACATCGGAATCGTCGACCGGCGCAAGGGAGGCATCGTCGAGGCGCTTGATCAGCATGAACTCCGGCTCCACCCCCGTGTACATGGTCATGCCGCGTTTCTTGAGTTCGGCGAGCTGGCGCTTGAGAATCACCCTCGAGCAGTACTGATAGGGTTTGTCATGTACGTAACCATCACAAACGATACGGGCAAACCCCGGCATCCATGGAATCGGTGACAGCGTCGCAAGATCTCCGCGCGCCATGTAATCCGGTCCGTGCGGACCCATGCCTAAACCCCAAACGGCAAAACCCGCGAAACCGGCGCCGTCATTCAGGATCATGTCGAGATGTTCGACCGGCACTGCCTTGGCTTTGGCAGAACCATGGATATCCACGAACTGCGCCAGTATGTACTTGATACCGTGTTCGTCGAGCATCTTCTTTGCTGCTTGTGGCTTCATGGTTTCCTCCGTCAGGAAATGTTTGGTTCAGGCCGGCGGCGAAGCCGCAAGCACGATGTCAGATCCCACCGGCCCGCCGCCGAGATCCAGGGCAATTTCGTTTAACGTGTCCCATAGGTAGGCAGCCATGGTCGGATCGCACCAGATCCGGTAACACAGGCGTGCATCGACATCGCGACGGATCACCAGCACGGTCACGCCGGCCATCGTCGTCATCACGGCATTGCCGCCGCCAACCTTGCGGAATTCGAAGCTGCAGGTCTCGACCATCAGATCGTTGACGCGGTCGCCGACCAGTGCGAAGCCGGCATCGTTGCGGTGGACCGGGTAGACGCCTTCGGCACAATGTTTCAATGCCGGGATGACTCGCGCGCACAATGCCGTTTGCGGACTGTCTTCGATAAAGAACTCGCTGTCGCCAAGGCGCACGACGAGGCTGTTGTCACCGGCTTGCGCCCAGCCGTTAACCGGCGGAAGCGCAATGCCCTGCTCCCTGGCCCAGTCGGCAGACTTGCTGCCTTTGAAGCCTGTCTTGCGCAGACAGCTCAGATCGGCAATACCGACAATGCCCGCGCGCGCTGCATCCGCCTCGTCGATACTGGCTGCAACCGCCATCGCGTTGACCTCTACGAAGCGCGCGCCGAGCGCTTGCAGACGGCCCAGAACCGGGCTGGCGCGGGTCGCTTCCGTGCTCATGCCGCTGCCTCCACGGTTGCCGCTTTCTGCCGCTCGCCGGCCGGGTCGTAGAATGGAAAGGCCGCAACCTGCGCTTCAAGCATGCGGCCATCGGCGACCCGCACGAAAAACCGCGTGCCGGTTGCCGCCATGTCAGGGGAGATCATCGCCAGCCCGATGTGCTTTCCGAGCGCGGGGCTCCACGCAACGCTGGTGACACGCCCGGCGATGCCGCCGTTACGGATGATCAGATTGCACTCGCCAGGCGCGCTGTCGCCGGCAGCGCCGGCGAACGTGAAACCAACCAGTTGGCGCTGCAACGGGCGACCTTGCAGGATCCTTACCGAGCGCTGGCCAACGAAGAACGGTTTGTCCATCTTCAGCGCCCACTGCATCCCGGCTTCCAGCGGATTGGTCAGGCCATCGGTATCCTGCCCGATGACGATGTGGCCTTTTTCAAGGCGAAGCAGTCGCTGCGCTTCGACGCCGAACGGACGGATGCCAGCATCGCGACCCGCCTCCATGATCGCCAACCAGACGTGCGGTGCGTTGTCAGCCGCAACGTGAATTTCGTAGCCGAGTTCGCCGACAAAACCGACTCGCATGATTCGCGCCGCAACGCCCGCCAACAGTCCTTCGCGGACCCCGAGATAGGGATACGCCTGCGGCGAAAGATCAACGTCGGTGATGCCTTGAAGAACCTGGCGGGACAACGGACCGGCGAGGTTCATCGCGCCGTAGTGGCCGGTGACATTGACAATCCCCACGCGCATCCGCCACATCGTGTTCAGTCGCGTCAACTCGCGATAGACGTTGGCCGATCCTGTGGTCGTGGTTGTAAAGTAAAAACTCTGCTCCGCGAGCCGCGCGACGACCCCGTCGTCGACAATCACGCCGGCCTCGTCGAGCATCAGGGCGTAACGGGTCATCCCGGTCTTGAGGTTGGCGTAGCGGCCGGTATAGACGCGCTCGAGAAATTCGGCCGCATCCGGCCCATGCACCTCGATCTTGCCCAGCGTACCGACATCGATGAGGCCCGCCGCCTGCCGCACCGCTGTGGCTTCCTCGCGCACTGCCTCGGCGCGGGCGCGTCCCGCAACCGCATAATATTCGGGCCGCAACCAGTTACCTGCGTGCATGAACACCGCGCCATGTTCTTCATGCCGGGCGTGCAGCGCCGTGACCCTGCGCGGGTGGAATCCGCGACCGGCAAGATGCGACATCGGCACCGGATGGTAGAAAGGCCGCGCGGTCGTCGATCCGACTTCACCCGGCGGCAGGCCCATGATGCGCGCCAGAATCCGGATTGCATTCATGTTGGAATGCTTGCCCTGGCTGGGCCCCATGCCGATCGTCGAATAACGCTTCAGCAACTCGATATTGTCGAAGCCTTCCAGCGCAGCGTGCTCGAGGTCCTTCAGCTGCAAGTCCTCGTCAAAGTCGACGAAATTCTTCGCTTTGGGGTGCGCAAAAACCGGATACGGGTGATTGACGCCGGCGCCGTCGCGCCCAACCTCCCCGGCTGCACCTGCCGCATAGCCGAGATAGCGCGCCGCCTCCAGGCCGGCACGTTCGCCGTCGGCACGGCGCTGCGCATAGACGCCGTTGACGCGCCCTGCCGCGAACACACCCTCGGGCAACGTCGCGGGCACGAACTGCCCGAGCGCTTCGTCGTATCGCATCTGCGCGCCTGCCTGATAGAGCAGCGGCGCTGCGGGCGCATAGCCGACACTCATCACCACGCCGTCGCAGGCGACCGTCTCGGCGCGCGACGGATCAGGACTGCCGTCATCGTGCAGAGCACAAACCACCGCCCCCGTCACTGCCGTCTTG
>LJTS01000055.1 GCA_001304425.1 Betaproteobacteria bacterium SG8_40 | reverse complement strand
ACGTTGGACGTCAGGCCAGCCAGATCGCGCACGGCCGGAACCCCGATCTGCGAGGACGGCTTTTTTGGCTTCGAATCCTTTTCCGTATCGACGCCCTGGGCTTCTTCCATTTCGGCGGCCGGCTGCAACAACCTGAAGTCCGGGTGATTGCCGACCGCGAACAGATGGCAACTATCGCAACGGCCGCAAGCCTGGCCCGCGTTCACGGACTCGGTGCACAACAGACTCTGGGCAATCGCCTGAGCCAGCAGATCCTTGCCTATGCCTTTTTGCCCGTAAAGCAGCAATGCAGCCGGCATCTCGTCCGGGAGATTTTCGATTGCCTCCAGCAGCCACGGGTAGTTCTCTATTGACATGCCGACAGAAGAATATTCTCGACCAGCTTCCTGATCGCTGCCGGTGCTGCACTCGCATCGACCACGTTTATTCGCCGAGGATTTTGTCGCGCCCGCGCAAGATAGGCAGTTCGCACCCGTTGGAAAAATTCCGCCGACTCGCGCTCAAAACGGTCGGCTTCACGTTCGCCGCTGAGGCGCTGTCTCGCGATCTCCACTGGCAAATCGAAATATAGCGTCAGATCAGGCTGCAGGTCCGCGTGAACCCATTTCTCCAGCGCTTCGAGCTTTTCCGATTCGACGCCCGACCCTCCGCCTTGATAGGCAAACGTGGCATCAGTGAAGCGATCACACAGCACGACATCGCCACGTTGTAACGCAGGTAATATGACCTCGTCGATGTGCTCGCGCCGCGCGGCAAACATCAATAGTGCCTCGGTCTCCGGATGGATCGGCCTTTTTGCATTGAGCAGCACATTGCGCAGTGCTTCGCCAAGTTCGGTACCGCCTGGCTCACGCGTTACGGTCAGAGGCTGGCCTCGTTGCTCCAGAAACTGCCTGGCCCATTCCAGCTGCGTCGTCTTTCCTGCGCCGTCCACGCCCTCGAATGTTATGAAACGCCCGTTAGCCATGACTAGCGATGATCAGACTTCCTGCGTCAGCGCTGAAAGCGGTCGACGGCACGATTATGTTCGGCGAGGCTGTTGGAGAACTGATGGGTACCATCGCCCTTGGAAACAAAATAAAGCGCGCTCGTTTGCGCCGGCTTGAGTGTCGCATGAATAGCAGCCTCGCCTGGCAACGCAATCGGTGTCGGCGGCAATCCGTAGCGAGTGTAAGTGTTGTAAGGTGAATCGGTCTGTAAATCACGCTTGCGCAGGTTGACGTCAAACTGCTCACCAAGGCCGTAGATCACCGTGGGGTCGGTTTGCAGACGCATCCCCTTGCGACGCCGGTTCCCGAAAACCGCCGCAACCATTTCCCGCTCAGCCGGATCGCCTGTCTCCTTTTCGACGATCGACGCCAGTATCAATCCTTGGTATTTCGTTTTCACCGGGTGCTTGCTGTCACGTTCGTCCCATGCGCTGGCGAGCACGTCCTGCATCTTGTCGTATGCCTGACGCAGGATTGTCAGGTCACTCGTACCGGCGGCGAAATGATATGTGTCCGGAAAGAACAAACCCTCCGGATGCTTCTGATCCACTCCCAATCTCTCGAGTATTTCCGGCCCGCTCAGGTCGGCCGTTTCGTGGGTCAGCGCCGGGTGAGCATCGAGCGCCGCGCGCATTTGGCGAAAGGTCCAGCCTTCGATGAATCGTATTTGCCCCTGTGCAAATTCACCACGGGTGATTTTTTCGACCAGGCGCAACGGTGAGACCGTATCCCGTGCCTGATAGCTTCCCGCCTTGATATCGCCGGACTTACCGAGCACCCTGACGAGGAGCACGAAAGCGCTGGCGTCGCTGACCAGTCCGTTTGCTTCGAGTATGCGGGCTACCTGGCCGACACCAAGCCCACGATCTATGTTGAAGTAGACACTGTCGCCGGGGACTTGCACAGAGGACGTTGCGAAATTGCCCAGCCAGATCCCGCCGCCGACCACGATCACGAGGCCGACAACAACCAGCAACGTGACAAGACGGCCAAGCCCCCTGCCGGATCCGCCTCCGTCGGCAAACATGATCGATCGGCTTTTGCGTCGCATTGGCGAAATCCGCTGGAAAACTACAGAGCGGTCAACTGCCGGTCAATTGACCTCAACATCAACAGATACGGTGCGAGGACCCTAGATCGCCCGGAACGCGAGGCTGCCGTTGGTGCCGCCAAAACCGAAAGAATTCGACAGCGCGACACGAATCTTCATTTCGCGCGCTGTGTTGGGGACATAGTCAAGGTCGCACTGCGGATCCTGCTCGAACAGGTTGATCGTGGGTGGCGCCACCTGATCCCGGACCGCAAGCGCGAGAAACACCCCTTCGACGCCTCCCGCGGCACCTAGCAAATGACCGATGCTCGACTTGGTCGAACTCACCGCCAGTTTCCGCGCGTGGTCGCCAAAAGTGCGTTTCACCGCAATCGTTTCGGCAATGTCGCCGAGGGGCGTTGAAGTCCCGTGCGCATTGATGTAATCGACTTCATCAAGATTGATCTGGCCGTTCTTCAGTGTATTGACCATGCACCGGGAAGCGCCTTCGCCATCCTCACATGGCGCCGTAATGTGGTGGGCATCGGCGCTCATCCCATAGCCAGCCACTTCGCAGTAAATCCTGGCACCACGCTTTCTGGCATGTTCGTATTCTTCGAGGACCAGTACGCCGGCGCCTTCGCCCAGAACGAAGCCATCCCGATCCACATCCCACGGCCGGCTCGCAGTCGCTGGGTCATCATTGCGCGTGCTCGTCGCTCGTGCGGAAGAGAACCCGCCGACACCCAGCGCACAGATGCTCGACTCCGATCCGCCGGCGATCATCACGTCAACATCGCCGTATTCGATCAGCCGCGCGGAGTCGCCGATACAGTGCGTGGCCGTGGTGCATGCAGTGACGATCGCCAGACTGGGTCCCTTCAATCCGTACATGATTGAAAGGTTTCCCGAAATCATGTTGATGATTGCGCCCGGAATGAAGAAAGGCGAAATCTTGCGGGGTCCACCCGTGAGCAACTGATTATGGGTGTCTTCGATCATCGGCAATCCGCCGATGCCGGAACCGATATTGACGCCTATGCGCTCGGCATTGGCGGGGTTCTTGTCGATCCCCGCGTCCGCAAGCGCGTCGATTCCCGCTGCCAGTCCGTAGTGGATGAAAGTGTCAACGCGACGCGCTTCCTTCGGGGACAGATACCGGGACACGTCGAAATCTTTCAATTCCCCGGCAATGCGCGACGCATAGGGTGACGCGTCAAATCGCGTAATGCCGGTGATGCCCGATTTACCAGCAAGTATGTTGGACCATGCTTCGTCCACGGTATTGCCAACCGGGCAGACAATACCTAGTCCCGTAACAACAACGCGTCGCCGTGGCAAATGAACTCCAGTTGTTTTGGGTCGCCGGGTTTCGGGAAATCAGGCGTTGAGGTTTGAGTTGATGTAATCGATAGCTTCTTGCACGGAGGTGATTTTCTCCGCCTGATCGTCGGGGATCTCGCATTCAAATTCTTCTTCGAGCGCCATCACCAACTCGACGGTGTCGAGCGAATCCGCTCCCAGATCGTCAACGAATTTGGATTCATTTTTGATATCGGACTCGTTGACGCCAAGTTGTTCGGCGACGATTTTCTTGACGCGCTGCTCAATCGGTTCCATCTAGTAACCCCTTCCCTGTTCAAACGAAAGTTTCGGTCGTTGCCACGGCACACTCGAGACGCTGCCTAAAGCTCGGCGCTCGAATAAATACGCGGCGTATTCTAGCAAACTTGCCGGCCGTCCGGCGTCAATCCATCAGCATTCCGCCGTTGACATGCACGGTAGATCCGGTCACATAAGATGCCCCTTCGGAAGCAAGAAACAGTACCGCCGCGGCTACCTCTTGCGGTGACCCGAGTCTGCCCAGCGGAACGGACCCAATCAGCGATTCGCGCTGTTCGTCGCTTAACGACCGGGTCATGTCGGTATCGATGAATCCGGGCGCTACGCAGTTTACGGTGATATTGCGGCTGCCCAGTTCTCTGGCCATGGACTTGCTGAACCCCTCTACCCCGGCCTTGGCCGCGGCGTAGTTGGCCTGTCCGGCATTGCCCATGAAACCGACGACCGAAGTGATATTGATGATCCGGCCAAAACGGGCTTTCATCATCGGACGGGCAACCAGTCTCGAAAGCCGGTATACCGACTTGAGATTGGTGTCCATGATGTCGTCCCATTCCTGGTCCTTCATGCGCATCAGCAGATTGTCCCGAGTGATTCCCGCATTGTTCACCAGAACGGAAATTGCCCCGAGGTCTTTTTCGATCTCCTTGACGACGGACTCGCAAGCCTCGTCGTTGGTCACGTCAAGCTCGTAACCCGCGCCCTGAAGGTTCGCTTCCTTCATGTATGCCGAAATCGCATTTGCCCCGCCGCTGCTCGTTGCCGTGCCGGCGACCTTTGCGCCAGCGTCGGCCAGTGCGCTTGCAATTGCCTTGCCAATCCCCCGGCTGGCCCCGGTCACGAGCGCTGTTTTTCCCGCCAGAACACCGTCAGTCATTGATCGCCTTTCAACAAAGATACAGCATCGTTCAGGCTGTTTACATCAGTAAGGGCAATTGTCTGCACGTCACCGCCAATTCTTCTGTTGAGCCCTGCGAGCACCTTGCCCGGGCCGCATTCGACAATGTGCGTAACGCCGGAATCGACCAGCCTGGTAATGGTTTCCGCCCACCGGACCGGTCGGTAGAGCTGGCGTACCAGAGCTTCTCGCAATTGCGTTACGCTTTCCGCGGGAGCGACGCTTTCATTGTGTATCACCGGTATCTTCGGCTCCTGCAGCGCCAGTTCGTCCAGCTTGCGGGCAAGCCGCTCCGATGCCGGTTTCATCAGCGTGCAGTGGGACGGCACGCTCATCGGCAACAACATCGCCCGCTTTGCCCCCTTTTGCTTTGCGTTCTCGATGGCACGTTCCACCGCGGCTTTCTGCCCTGCGACCACCACCTGGCCGGGTGCATTGAAATTGGCCGCCTCTGCCAACTCGTCATCTCGGCTAGCCAGCTCGCATGCAGCGCGGACACCGTCATCGTCCAGCCCAAGAATGGCGGCCATCGCACCGTGGCCCGCCGGCACGGCTTCCTGCATGCACCTGGCGCGAAACCTGACCAGAGGCACCGCATCGGAGAACTTCATCGCCTCGGCCGCCACCAGCGCCGAGTATTCTCCCAGACTGTGCCCTGCCACCACATCGGGGCATGGCCCGCCGGCCTGCTCCCACGCCCGGAACACGGAGATACCCGCCACCAGCATCAGCGGCTGCGTGTTGGTCGTAAGATTCAGCGTTTCGGCCGGACCGTTGTCTGCCATGGCCCATAGGTCTTCGTCGAGCAAATCGGACGCTTCCCTGAACGTTTCCTTGACCGGTTCCACATTGGCAAAGCCCGACATCATGCCGACAGACTGTGAGCCCTGCCCCGGAAATACGAATGCGAGTTTCATGTCCACGCCGCTAACTGTTTCAATAACCGACTTGTTTCAATAACGAAGCAGCACACCGCCCCAGGTAAACCCACCACCCACACCTGCGAGCAAAAGGGTGTCGCCGCGTTTGATGCGCCCGGCGCTGACCGATTCGTCGAGCGCAAGCGGGATTGATGCCGCCGAGGTGTTGCCGTGCCGTTCAACAGTCGATATCAGCCGGTCCAGCGGCAACTTGAGCTTGCGCGCGCTGGCTTCCATGATGCGGATGTTTGCCTGATGCGGAATGAACCAGTCAACGTCCGCAATCGTCAACCCGGCGGCATCGAGAACCTCGTGCGCCACTTCTTCGAAAACCCGCACCGCGAATTTGAATACACTGCCTCCGTCCATCTGGACGAACGGCGAACCTGTCGTCTTGCCTCCGCACACCCAGCCCGGTACCGAGAGCTTGTCGCTGTAACTTCCGTCCGCATGCAATTTGGAAGCCAGAATACCGGGCTCGTCGGAGGCACCAAGGACGACCGCACCGGCGCCATCACCGAACAGCACGCACGTTGTCCTGTCCGTCCAGTCAAGAATGCGCGAATAGACTTCGGCCCCGACAATCAGCGCTCTCTTGGCCTGACCGGAACAGATGAACATGTTTGCGATATTGAGCGCGTAAACGAAGCCGCTGCAAACGGCCTGCACATCGAAAGCCGGACAGCCGCCGATGCCGAGTTTTGACTGGAGTATGCACGCGGTGCTTGGAAAAACCATGTCCGGCGTGGTCGTCGCAACAATGACAAGGTCGATGTCTGCGGGCGTCAGGCCGGCGCTGTCAATCGCGCGTGTTGCGGCGGCGTAGGCGAGATCGCTTGCCACCTCGCCATCGGCAGCAATATGACGCTCGCGTATGCCGGAGCGGGTCCTGATCCACTCGTCCGAGGTATCGACCATTTTCTCAAGATCGCGATTGGTCAGTACCTTCTCCGGCAGATAGCTGCCCGTGCCAACGATTCTCGAATAAGTCATGCCGCCGTCTTCTGTATTGCAGCCATTTTTTCGCCAATACTGGTGAGCATGCCGTGCCGGGCTTCTTCATAGGCACGCCTGATCGCGAACCCGAACGCATACGCGTCCGCCGCACCGTGGCTCTTGACGACGATGCCCCGCAGGCCCAGGAGGCTGGCACCGTTGTAGCGCCGGTGATCCACCCGGTTGCGAAAATGGTTGATGACCGGCAGTGCGACCAGGCCGCACAACTTGGTAAAGAGATTACGGCCGAACTCCTCACGCAAGTACTGTGCAAGCATCTGCGCCAGCCCCTCCGAGGTCTTGAGCGCAACATTTCCAACAAATCCATCGCAAACGATCACGTCGGTTGCGCCCATGTAGATATCGGTGCCCTCGACGTTGCCGGAGAAGTTCAGCTCGCTCGCGCGCAACAGTTCTGCGGCATCCTTGACGACATCGTTGCCCTTGATCTCTTCCTCGCCGATATTGAGCAAGCCGATACTCGGGCGTTCGATGCCGTCCACGGCGCTGACAAGGCAACTTCCCATGACGGCAAACTGCACCAGATGTTCCGCCGTACAGTCTACGTTGGCGCCAAGATCGAGAACGCAAACGCGTCCCTGGATCTTGGGGAGGAACGATGCGATTGCGGGCCGCTCGATACCCGGAAGCATCTTCAGGACAAAGCGCGAAATAGCCATCAACGCGCCCGTATTACCCGCGCTCACGCACGCGTCGGCAACCTGCTCCTTGACGAGATCGGCCGCGACACGCATCGACGAATCGCGTTTGCCGCGCAATGCCTGCGCCGGTGGATCGTCCATGGCCACAACCTGCGATGCCCCCTTGATACTGAGGCGCTCATGCACGTGCGCACCGTGGCGCCGCAATTCCGTTTCGATAGCGTCAACCAGTCCTACCAGAATGATAGAAACATCGGGTTCGCGTTCAAGGAAGTCAATCGCCGCAGGCACGGTAACCCGGACCCCGTGGTCGCCGCCCATACAGTCAAGCGCTATGGTGATCGCCATTGATGGAAGATAGCAGACGCGGCGCGGAGAGACTAATGCCGTTCAGGCACGGAAGGAAGGTCCGCACAGCGCACCCTCCAGAAACCACCAGGCAGTGCCCGGTCTCAGGCGTCGTCGCTCTTGACGACCTTCTTGCCACGATAAAAGCCGCTGGGACTGACGTGATGGCGCAGGTGCGTCTCACCAGTCGTCGGCTCAACTGCCAAAGCCGGCGCACTCAGCGAGTCATGAGACCGACGCATGTTGCGGCGCGAAGGCGACTTCTTGTTTTGCTGAACAGCCATTTCATCTAACTCCTGATTATCAATCTTTCGTATTCAATAACGTACCGAGCACGCCGAACACCGACCCGGCACTTCGCCGGTCGGTCGCCAACCCCGGCGGCGTACACGTGCCCTCTTCGTGCATCGGGGCCATCGGGATCTGCAACAGAATCTCGTCTTCCACCAGCGCCAGCGCGTTCAGGTTGCCATCCGCCAGCAAGGACTCGATATCATCGTCTTCGTCTGACAGATCCGGTAAATCCTGCTCCCGATGGGCAATCACGAAACGGCGATCCGCGGCAATTTCCAGCGTTAGCGGCTCCAGACAGCGCTGACAAACCAGCGGCACTTGACCCGAGACCCGGAGCCTTAAACACGGCCTGCCCTCAGAATCCTCGAAACCTTGGAGCCGGACGTCGAAAACCGCTTCGGCTGGGGATACCATTGACGCCAGCCGTGCCAACTCCGCAATTCCAACCGGGCGATGGACGTCACCGTGCTGCCTGGCAAACTGTATGCTGTCAACAACGGGCCATCCGCGCATAAGGCGCGCATAATATTGGCTTTAAACATCCCTGTCAAAACAAAATCTTGGAAACTCAAACCAGCAACGAGGAAGCGTTCGCGCAGCTCATTCTCGCCTCCACCTCACCCTATCGCCGGGAGTTGCTTGGCCGCCTTCAATTGCGCTTCGACATAGCGGCACCCGACATTGACGAAAGCCCGTTGAGCGGCGAATCGGGCAGGGACTGTGCGATGCGGCTGGCGCGCCTGAAAGCGCGCGCGGTCGGTTCCGGATACGCGGCCGGGCTCGTCATCGGATCCGACCAGGTCGCTGAATGCGACGGCCGGCGCCTTGACAAACCGGGAAGCGTCGAGAGGGCCGTAGAACAACTGTCCTGGGCAAGCGGCAAGCAGGCTGTTTTCAACACCGCCGTCACCTTGTTCAATGCGGCGACCGGTCGCGAACAAACCCGCGTCGTTCCGACCACGGTCCGTTACAGGCGCCTTGCGGCCGCCGAGATAGAGCGCTACCTGATCCAGGAAACAGCAATCGACTGCGCTGGCAGCGCGAAAGCCGAAGGGCTCGGCATCAGTCTTCTGGAAGCCATCGAGTGCAGCGATCCTACCGCCCTGATCGGGCTGCCGCTGATCGCCTTGTGTGAAATGCTGCGCGAGGAAAACGTCCGCATCCCGTGAAGCCCGAGGCGTAGCGGCATCATCGCACTGCCTCCGGACGGGCAAAACCACCTGCCTGCCAACCGCAACGGCAGGTCAACGCCCGATTCGGCCTCGGGGGCTTCGGTCCGTCGCGGACTTTACTGAAGCCCCGGTTGCATTCCCCGCAACAAAGCGTCGCCAAACGTCGCGCCGAATCGACGGACCAGGCGTTCGGCAAGGTTCTCCCTGCGGCTGTAATTGATAATTTTCTCGGCTTTGACGACTTCGCGTGCAACGAACGCGACGCTGCCCAACGCATCCGTCAGGCCGAGTTCGACACTCTTCTCGCCGGTCCACATCAGGCCCGAAAAAGTCTGTTCGGTTTCCTTCAGCCTGTCGCCGCGCCCCTGCCGCACCGCGTCGATGAACTGGGCATGAATCTCCCCGAGCATGCTCCTGGCGTAAGCCTCCTGCTCCGCCTCGAGCGGTGAGAACGGGTCCATGAACCCCTTGTTCTTCCCGGCGGTCAGCAAACGCCTCTCTACCCCGAGTTTGTCCATCGTGCCGGTGAATCCGAAACCATTCATCAGAACGCCGATCGAACCGATGATGCTGGCCCTGGCCACATATATCTCGTCGGCTGCCACGGCCACGTAATAGCCGCCGGAGGCGCAAACGTCTTCTACAACGGCATACAGCGGTATGTCGGGATGCAACTCCCGCAAGCGGCGAATCTCGTCGTTGATCGCAGCCGACTGCACCGGGCTTCCGCCGGGACTGTTAATGCGCAGGATAACGGCCTGCGCCCCATCAGCTTCGAATGCAGCCTTGAGACCGGCGCTAACGTCTTCCGCATTGGCTTGCGAACCCGCAGCGATCAGGCCATTGAGTTCGACCAGTGCGGTGTGCTTCCCCGTCTGTATGCCGTCACTCTGGCCGAGCCAGCCAAGCCCGACAAAAAGCAGGATGAACAGGTAACTGAATGTCAGCACCTTGAACACGATGCCCCAGCGGCGCGCGCGTTTCTGTTCCGCGAGCGCGTCAGTCGCAAGTTTCGCGATTACGTCGCGCTCCCAGTTAGCACCATCATCACTCATCCAGGCCATCCTCTTGTTCGATCAGGTAAACATGTCCGCCGTGCTCGACAGTAGGCAGGGGCTGCAGCCCTCCTCCCTTGCACGGCCCGGCGGCGCACCTGCCGCTGTCGGGAAAATAAGCGGCACCGTGCGTAGCGCACACCAAGTATAAACCGGAGGTATCAAAGAAATTGCCCTCCGCCCAGTCCAGTTCCACCGAAATATGGGCGCAGCGGTTCACATACGCAAAAACAGCGCCACCATAACGAATGGCGAACGCCGGCCACGAGCCGCCCGAGGGCGACTCGACCGAAAAGCGCAATCCCTTGCCCCGTTCGGCGATCTGGTCAGAGGCTGCAATCAGGCGTTGTCTGCGAGCCACGCGAGCAACTCCGGGAAGCTGTCAACGCAATCGAGAGACCGATGTTGCTGCAAAGCCTCCCGCGGGTGCGCACCGTAGGACACGGCAAGCGACCTGGTGCCCGCGTTGGCAGCGAGCTCAAGGTCGTGCGAGGTGTCTCCGATCATCAAGGTCCGCTCCGGTTCGACGCCGGTGGCCTCCATGAGATAGTGGAGCATGTCCGGATGTGGCTTGGGAAAGCCTTCGTCGCCGCATCTGGTGGCGATGAACTGCGATCCGAAAGACACTCTGCCCAAGGCGCGGTCCAGTCCCACCCGGCTTTTCCCCGTGGCGACGGCCAGGATGAAGCCCTGCTCTGCAAGCATCGGAATCCCCTCGTCAACCATAGGGAAGGTCTCGACCGCCTCGTCACCGGCGAGGAAATGCATCCGGTAGCGATCTGCAAACTCGCGGTAGCGCGCTTCGTCCAATTGCGGCAGCAGGTAATCCATGGCGTCACGCATCCCAAGCCCGATCACGTGGCGCGCCGCCGCACCGTCCGGTACCGGCAACGCCAGGTCCACGCAGGCCGCCTGTATGCTCGCGGCGATGTGTCCGGCCGAGTCCACGATGGTACCGTCCCAGTCAAACACCAGAAGATCGAATCGTTTCTTCCCCATTGCCAATTACACGGTTCCTTTCGCAATAAACTGTGCACCCACCGGTCGTGCCCGCAAGTGCGCCCGGCAGGGCTTATTTGCAGCTCCAATCACCCGGGTTGCCGGTTCGTGGACCGGAGAAACTGTTCGAGTTCGCTCGCTAGCGGCGCCTGTATCTGCAACCTGTCGCCGCTGAGGGGATGTTTCATGGCGAGTGAGACCG
>LJTS01000260.1 GCA_001304425.1 Betaproteobacteria bacterium SG8_40 | reverse complement strand
GAAATCTTCGACCTGATGGAGAAGTTCGCCGGTTACGGTTTCAACAAATCGCATGCCGCGGCGTATGCGCTGGTCGCGTACCACACGGCCTGGTTCAAGGCGCACCATCCGGCGCCCTTCATGGCGGCCAACTTCTCGGCGGTGATGGACGACACCGACAAGGTGCAGCAGTTCTACGGCGATTGCATCAGCAATGGCCTGAAAGTATTGCCGCCCGATATTCACGAATCGGAATACCGTTTCGTGCCGGTCGACGAGCAGTCCATTCGCTACGGACTCGGTGCGGTCAAAGGCACGGGCGAGGCGGCAATCGAACACATCATCGCGGAGCGGGCCAATGGACCGTTCGCGGACCTGTTCGACTTTTGCCGCCGTGTTGATCGCCGCTTGGTCAACCGGCGTGTGATCGAATCGCTGGTACGCGCCGGAGCATTTGACTCGGTGGACGAGCACCGCGCGCGACTGTTCGCGTCCGTGGGTATCGCGATTGCGGCCGCGGACCAGGAAAGCCGGGCCGCGGCGCAGGTGAGCCTGTTCAGCGACGAAGCCGCCCCGGTCGGCGGTGTGGCGTTGGTCGATGCGGCGCCGTGGGACGAGCGGCTACGTCTGCAGAATGAAAAGCTGGCGCTTGGTTTCTATTACAGCGGCCACCCGTTCCATTATTACGAACGCGAATTTGCATCCTTCGTTTCCACCCGCCTCGACAGGTTTCAGGCGCCGCCGCCCGAAGAAGGCGCGCGTACGCAGTTGCTCGCCGGTGTCGTCGAGTCCGTGCGAGTGCAGCGCACCGGCAATGGCCGGATGATGGTGATGGTGGTGTCCGACGGCACAGCCAGCCAGGAAGTCGTCGTCTACGACGAAGTGCTGAACCAGCATCGCAACCTGGTGAAAGAAGATGCCGTTGTTCTGGTCGAGGCAAAGGTGCGCTCGTTCCGGCGTGGGGGCGACAACGGAGACAGCAGCGTGGTCGTCAGGATTGCCGCGGAACGAATCTTCGATCTGGCCGGCGCGCGCGAACGCTTTGGCCGTTCCTTGCGTCTTGCAATGAATGGTGCAGCGGACGCCTCAAGACTGAAGAAATTACTTGAGCCCTATCGTAACGGTGCGCTCAAGGTGTGTGTGGCCTACACCAGCGCCAGGGCGCAGGCGGAATTCGACCTTGGTGAAGACTGGAAAGTCAGGCCGGACGACGCGCTGATCGCCGAACTCGGCAAATGGCTTGAACCGGAAAACGTGCAGGTCGTATATCAGTAACCCGGAAGTTACTGCGCGCGCCTGTTACGGTATTTTTGAAAACAACCCATTCCTGATCGGGTGATCTGCTATCGCCAGCGTTCCTCGGTGCGAACAGCGAACCATTGCGCGCTGGAACGGGTGCGATCCGTGCCCGGAATGTCACGGGCATGAAGCACGCGCAGTTCGACCTCTCCACCCTTTTGGCCGGGGGTCGGAACGTACTCGAGTTCAAGCAGTGCACCGAGCTTCGCCCCGGAAACCGCGGGCGAGCAGTAAGGCGACTCCTCAAGGCGAAAATACACCAGCAAGGCGGGGGGCAGACCTTCCGCGGTTGTGATGCCCGGATGCTCCTGTTCCCGGAGGAGCGTGGCCTTTGCAGCGGCGCACCCCGGGAGTGCCACCTCGTCCATGCGCACAACCAGAACCTCTCCGGACAGGAAGCGATGACCGGACAAGGGTTTCCAGTCGGCGCAATATGCGCAGGACGAAATTCCCTCCGCTTGCCCAACAACAGGGAGTGCAGACACCGCGAGCAGGGCAATCAACGCGCGCGCAACGTTGTTCAATTGGGGAAAATCCATCACGTTGTTACTTGGAGTCGCCCGGTGCGCGACAATGATTTTGGAGTCTGCAATATATCACTCGCTTGTCGCTGGCCACGCAAAACATCGTGGCGAAAGGGATTGAAGGTTAACGGGGTTACCCCTGTATCGGCGGAGGAAACAAATCACGCCGAGGCCAGCGGAAAACCCTGGTCTGTCGTCTATTGTTCGCGAAGTGTCCGTGCTGCCCGGGTCGGGACAGTCTGTCCCGTATTGTTGTTGCGGGTCTTGCCGGTGAGCTAGAGGATCTCGAAGACTTCGTATCCGGCGCGGTCCGCCTTTCGCCAACCGAGCCCTACCGCAACGATCTGGTTGAGCCATGCGTACTGGGGCGACGATGTCTCGAAGTACGGAGTGTTTCGATGGTAGTACTCGGAACTGTCGACGATTTCGCCAGCGGCAATTCTTGCCATCACTTCCGGTGGGCCGCAGCGAATGCCGGTGTAGTGCATGAATATGAGTGCATCGTCATCCGTTTTCAGAACCAGGCGAACGTTGGGGATGGCGGCGCCGTCGGAGCGGATCGTCTTCATGTCGAGGCCGCCGGGGAGCACTTCGCCGCGCAATCGCGGCCCCTCGAAGGTGCCGGCTCCCAGCAGGTCAACGTGTCGTGTGCCGGATGGCACGGGCCCCACATCGTGCAGGCGGGTGACCGAGGCGCTCAGTGTGAACAAGAAATCGGATTTCAGTTCGGGCATGATCAGACCTTTGTTCTGTTCGATTCTCTGCGGCATTAGACCATAGCGCGGGGGCTTGCCGTTGGCGGCGTCTAACGCAGGCTCCTGAGGAGGCATGACACAGGTCGCCCTGAATGAATCCTGCGTTTCGCAGAACCTTGCGCCGGCGAACGCTTACTGCGTCAGACCCGACTTTCCAGGCTTTCCACTCGGGGGACTTTTCGCGACCGGGAGCAAATCGAGTCTGACCTGGTTTTCTGTTTCAATGGTTGCGCGGCGCCATGGTTTCCGACCCGATGGCAGCGCCCGTCTGGTAATCACGGCGTCGGCAGCACCTCGAAACTGTCGAAGTCTCCCTCTGCTTCCTTGACCCGAACATCGCTGACTTTAGCTGCGGCAGGGCCCTGTTTGGCCCACTCGATGATCGCAGCAACGGCGTCCGTCGTGCCGTACACGATTGCTTCGACGCTGCCGTCGGAACAGTTACGAACCCAGCCCTTGACACCCAACTGGAGGGCGCGCCGGCGCATCGAGTCGCGGTAGTAAACACCCTGGACGCGGCCGTGGATGGTCAGGAGTCTGGTAATCATCGCCTCACTCGTCACGGGTGATCATGGCCAAGCCGCCCGAACTGCCGGTGCAGCTACCTGACCTTCATCCCCGGCTCCGCGCCATTGTCCGGCGAGAGCAGGGCCTTTCAGCGCTTCGGGATCGTAGGCGGACTTGATGCCGGCGAACACCTGACGTTTTTCGCTGCCGATGTCGAGTTCGAGGCGCAACAGTTTTTCCGCACCTTCGACGTGTTCCGCGTTGACGATTCTTGCCACGCGCAGATCGACCTTGGTGAAGTCGTCGATCGTGATGAATTCTGCGCCTTCTGTTGTTTGAGCCTTCGCGCTTTCGGGTGAGCTGGTCGTGTTCTTTTCCACCTGGTTCTCCTGACGCTGCGCATGTCGCTGGCGCGAGTGCGCATCCGGTTTCGGTTCAAGGCTTTCGGTATTGGCGGCAACGAGCGCGTCGATCTGTTTCTGCTCGACGCGTGTCATCAGGTGCCGGTACTGGTTGATGCGGTGTCCCTCTGGCAGCAGGCTCGATGCGTCCGCCCATGCCAGCGGTTCGATGCCGAGGAATTGTTCGACGTTGCGCGCGACCATCGGCAGCACCGGTTTCAGGTACAGGGTCAACAGCCGGAACATGTTGAGCGCATCGGTGCACACCTGTTGCAGCCTCGCCTCTTCGCCTTCCTGTCGCGCGAGTTCCCATGGTTTATGGGTGTCAACGAAGGCGTTCGACTTGTCGGCGAGCTGCATGACCTCGCGCAGCGCCTTGCCGAATTCCCGGGCTTCGTAGAGCTTGCCGATTGCTCCGGCCGCAGCCTGCAGCTCGCCGATGACCGCGTTTTCGGATGGCGAAGAAGACGAGAGCCGGCCTTCGAACCGCTTGAAGATAAAACCGGCGCAGCGGCTGGCGATGTTGACGTACTTGCCAACGAGGTCGCTGTTCACGCGCGAGATGAAGTCATCGAGGTTGAGGTCGATG
Source organism: Betaproteobacteria bacterium SG8_40 (assembly GCA_001304425.1). Classification (GTDB taxonomy): domain Bacteria; phylum Pseudomonadota; class Gammaproteobacteria; order Burkholderiales; family Eutrophovitaceae; genus SG8-40. The sequence continues at coordinate 1,130 of LJTS01000260.1, read as the reverse complement.
TCTTCCATGGTCGCGTTGAGTTTGGCGGCGTAGTAGTAACGCAGCCATTCCGGATCGAGGCCTTGTTTCGTGTAGCTCTCGGCGGTGATGAAAGTGCCGCGCGACTTCGACATCTTTTGCCCGTTCACCGTCAGAAAACCGTGGGCAAATACTTTTGTCGGCGTGCGGTAGCCGGCGAATTCGAGCATCGCCGGCCAGAACAGCGCGTGGAAATAGAGTATGTCCTTGCCGATGAAGTGCACCAGTTCGGTTCCGCTCCCGGCAGTGCCGGCCGGGCGCAGGAACGCGTCCTTGTCGATGATCCGGCCGTTGGCTTCCTGTTTCGCGACGTAGTTGGCGAAGCTGCCGAAGTAACCTACCGGCGCGTCCAGCCAGACATAGAAAAATTTTTTCGCATCGGTGCCGGGAATGGCGAAGCCGAAGTAGGGTGCATCGCGCGAGATGTCCCAATCGCCAAGTTTGCTCTCGCCCGGCTCGCCGAGCCATTCCTTCATCTTGTTGGCGGCTTCTGGCTGCAGGCGCTCGCCGGACTGGGTAAAGGCGCGCAGGAAATCTTCGCAGCGCTTGTCCGACAGCCGGAAAAAATGGTGCTCGGAGGACTTGCGCTCCGGCTTGGCACCCGACACTGACGAGTAGGGCTCGATCAGGTCAGTGGGCGAATAGGTGGTGCCGCACACTTCGCACGAGTCGCCGTACTGGTCTTTCGAGTGGCATTTCGGGCACTCGCCCTTGATGTAGCGGTCCGGCAGGAACATCTTCTTGACCGGGTCGTAGAACTGTTCGACCGATCGCCGGTCAATCAGGTCCTTGCTGTCGAGTTGCAGATAAATGTCTTCGCAGAACGCGCGGTTCTCGGGAGAATTCGTCGTGTAGTAATTGTCGAAGGCGACGTGGAAGCCGGCGAAGTCGCGGGTATGTTCACCGTGCACCCGTTCTATGAGCTGGTCCGGGCTGATGCCTTCGGCTTCTGCGCGCAGCATGACCGGGGTGCCGTGCGTATCGTCGGCGCAGACGTAGTGCACCTCATGCCCCCGCATCTTCTGGAAGCGCACCCAGATATCGGTCTGGATGTACTCCACCAGATGGCCGAGGTGAATGCTGCCGTTGGCATACGGCAGGGCCGAGGTGAC
>LJTS01000054.1 GCA_001304425.1 Betaproteobacteria bacterium SG8_40 | reverse complement strand
GCGGCTTCCTGTGGGTCGCAGACAAACGCGGTGGTGTCGGGCGGTGTCCGGAATTGACCTGTGCGGCCGGTACGATTCGCTTCCGGTCCCCGGGGTTCGGCAATCCGGCCAAATCGGCAAAGGGGCGGGGCGAAAAAAAAGGGGCCATGAGGCCCCTTCAAGCTTTCTCTTTAGGAGGAGGAGAAAAAGAGAAGACCGATTCACGCAAGACACCAGCTTGTCTCCTTTGAACAGCGGCTTGGAAAGCCCGATTGGAAGTGCAAAAATGGTGCATTGCGTCATCAACGGCCCCCACTCTACACCTATGCGGAGCTATTGATAATAAAACGAGATGGAATATTATTCATGCTTTGGAGCAGGTAAATAAGGCCAGTCGTGGACCGCTTTCATCTGATGAAGTTGTTTGTGAGGATAGTCGAGTCGGGCAGCTTTTCCGCAGTTGCGCGCGAACTCGGCATGATCCAGCCGACGGTCAGCAAGCAGATGACCGTTCTCGAGGAACAACTCGGTGTGCGTTTGCTCAACCGCACGACCCGCAGGCTTTCGCTGACCGAAGCGGGGCGCGAATACTATGAGCGCTGCCAGCGCATTCTGGATGAAGTCCAGGAAATGGAAACCGAAGTTGCCGGCCTGCAGAACCGTCCGACGGGAACCCTGCGGGTGAATACCCCGGTCGCGTTCGGGCACCAGCACATGATGCCGTTACTGCTGGCTTTCCAGCGCAAGTACCCCGGACTGGCGATCGAACTGTCGCTGGACGACCGCTACGTCGATCTCGTGCAGGAGGGTATCGACGTCGCGATCCGTTTCGGCGAGCTGGGTGATTCCCAACTGGTCGCCCGCCATGTTGGCAGCAGCGCGCGCGTTTGCGTTGCTTCGCCTGCCTACCTTGCGGCACACGGCACGCCTAAGGAACCTGCCGACCTGAGCAGGCACAACTGCATCACCTATACCTACCTTTTTTCCAACGAATGGCCGTTCGAGGGGCCTGACGGACCGCTGTCGATCAAGGTGACAGGCGACTTCCGCGCCAACAGCGGCATGACGATACGCGCCGCCGCTCTGGGCGGCGTGGGCATCGCCAGCATTCCCGCCTTCCTGGTGCGCGAAGATATCGAAAGCGGCCAACTGGTTCAGGTTCTGACGCGGTTCGCGCCGGCGCCGATCCGCATCAGTGCGGTTTACCCTTCGGCGCGGTTGCTGTCGCGCAAAGTCAAGTTGTTTGTCGAATTCATGCACGAGGAATTTCTGAAAATCCCGTTGCTGCATCCGCGCAGTCCGTCGCGCCCGGTGCCGCGCATACGCTCCAAACCCGGTGTTGCCGTTCCGTCCAGGAGCTGAGGAGTCGTGCGCGCCGCTTCGAATCCACGCGACGCCGTCGCGGCATTCGTGACCATATTTTCAATTTGCGCGTGCAGCCGGCCGTTAGCTTGCCTAAAATACGCGCCGTGAGATTGAACCCGACCAGAGCGCGCGTACGTCATCCGGTAGCCAACGCGTTGTCTGCAACTCCCGACGCCGCCAGGCGAAAAACTGTCCACCGCGCTCTCCAGGTATGCCTGATCATTCGATCAGGCGCGCCCACCTCCCGTGCAGGCTCTTGTTTTACCGCCGAAACTCCATGACCAAGAAAAACGACTCCTACACTGCAGAAGATATTGAAATCCTCGAAGACCTGTCACCGATACTGCATCGGCCGGGCATGTATACCGACCCGGTCAATCCGAATCATGCACTGATCGAGATTGTCGACAACGCTTCTGATGAAGGCCTGGCCGGATTCGCGAAAAACGTCGCTGTTACCCTGTATGAAGACGGGTCGGCGGAAGTCATCGACGACGGCCGCGGGATACCGGTCGATTTGCATCCGCGCAAGAAGATCCCTGCCGTGCAGGTCATCTTCACCACGCTGCATTCCGGCGGCAAGTTTCGCAAGACCGACAAGGACGCCGCCTACCGCATCGCCGGCGGACTGCACGGTGTCGGGGTGTGCGTCAGCAATGCACTTTCAACTCGTCTCGAAGTCGATGTAAAGCGCGACGGCTCGCTCCACTCGCTGGTTTTCGGTCCCAACGGCAAGGTCAAGCAGGCGCTCAGGAAAGCCGGCAAGGTTGGCCCGCGCGAGTCGGGCACGCGCGTGCGGTTCTGGCCGGACCCGAAGTATTTCGACACTGCGAAATTCGCCGTCGCCGATATTGCATTGCTGCTCAGAGCCAAGGCGATGCTGTTGCCGGGGGTGAAGTTCAGCCTTGGCATCGAAAAGAACAAGAAGATCGAACAACAGACCTGGCATTTTCCGGACGGTATCAGCGGATATTTCGCCTCTGCGATTTCCGGCAGCGAACCGGTTGCCGACACCTTCATGGGTGAGCGCTACATCACTGCGCAATCCGAATCCGACAGCTTTGCCGAGGGCGAGGGCGCGATGTGGGCCATCGCCTGGACACCTGAAGGCGATGTGGTCACCGAGTCATATGTCAACATGATTCCCACGCGCCAGGGCGGAACGCATGTGTCCGGGTTGCGTGAGGGCGTTTACCAGGCGATCAAGAGTTTTATCGACCATCACGCCATGGGCCAGCGCGGACTGAAAGTGGTCCCGGAGGATGTCTGGTCGCGTGCCAGTTATGTGCTTGCCTGCAAGATGCTGGATCCTCAATTCAAGGGCCAGGTCAAGAACGAACTCATCTCGCGCGATGCGGTGAAACTTGTGTCCCAGATGGTGCGCGACCCGATCGAGTTGTGGCTGAACCAGCATGTGGATGAGGGCAAGCGCATTGCCGAACTGGTGATCCGCCAGGCAATGAACCGCACCCGTGCCGCGCAGAAGGTCGAGCGGCGCAAGCTCTCCGGCGTCGCGCTGTTGCCGGGAAAACTCACCGACTGTGCTTCGGACGACCCCGACCGCAACGAACTGTTTATCGTCGAAGGCGATTCGGCCGGCGGGTCTGCCAAGGCGGCGCGTGACAAGGAGTTCCAGGCGATTCTTCCGCTCAAGGGCAAACCCAAGAACACCTGGCAGGACTCGGCCGACTCCCTGTACTCGAACAAGGAAATCGAGGCCATTGCGCTCGCCATCGGTGTAGATCATCACACGCGCGAGTCGAATGTTGACTTGTCGGGGCTGCGTTACAAGCGGATCAATATCCTGGCCGACGCCGATGTCGATGGTGCGCACATCCAGGTGTTGCTGCTGACGCTGTTCTTCCGCCATTTCCCGAAGCTCATTCTGGATGGCCACGTTTTCGTGGCGCAACCGCCGCTGTTTCGCATCGACGTGCCGGCCCATGGAAAAAACAAGCCGGCGCGCAAGCTCTACGCTCTCGATGACCAGGAGTTGGGCATGCTCGAGGCGAAGCTGGTTGACGAAGGCGTGCGCGAAGGCGCGTGGACGGTGAGCCGCTTCAAGGGGCTCGGCGAAATGAGCCCGGAACAGCTGTGGGAGACGACGCTCAACCCCGATACCCGGCGCGTGCTGCGGGTGTCCATTGCAGACGCGGCCGATCACTCGCAGGAAATCTTCAACATGATGATGGCCCGTGAGAACGCCTCGCAGCGGCGCGAGTGGATGGAGACCTACGGCAACCTTGTTGAAGCGGACATATCGTGAGGCCGGGACGGGTGGCTTTACGCGGGGGAAGTCATGCCGGCGGGTTATTGACTTGCTTGATCGCAGTGGCGCTTGCGGCCGCAGCCTTTTCGACGCCGCCCGCAATGGCGCAAACGCCGGGCAAGGTAGTCGAGTACGGAGTGTATTCAAACAAGCACAAATTGATCAGGAAGACCGCCACGATCCCGAATGGAGAAGCGGTGCGATTCGGGTTTTGTTTCGAGGCGTTTGTCGATTTTTTCGACGACGACAGTTACATGCTGGTCGAATCGCTTACACATCCGGGCCTGGGTGCAAAGCAGGGCGGTGAAAACAGCGGCTACAGCGTGCCGCGGTTGTTCAAGGTTCGTGACGGCACGGCCTACGGTTGTTCCGGCTACCATGCCCGCGACGCGGCCGATCTGCGGCCGGGTGTCTGGCGCTTCGTGATCAGCGACGGCCCGGACGAGCTTGTCGTACAGGAGTTCGAGGTCAAATAGAAAGACGGAAGGGCGTTGGGCTGTAACGCTGCAATCGACTGGATTGATTCATTGCGCCAGACGAGCCCCGGAAAACGTGGCACGTGCGTTAGCAGCCGAATGGCACTCGTTGCCTGACCAACACAAATAAAGTTGAACGAAACGGAATTTGCATATGAGTGAGCAGGACGATCTGTTCGGTGACGCAATCGTTGCCGGGAAGAAGCCGGCGAAATCCGGGCGCAAGCCGATGGCGGCGGACAAGCGCGCCAGAGGTGAAGCCGGTGACGGCGCCGCAGCGTCGGGTGGCGGTGGCAAGGGCGGCGGGTTACCGCCGTACTTTGCACCCTTGTCGGGCGGTTTCGACGACACGCTTCCCCTGGGGCGTTACGCATCTACCCAGTACCTTCAATATGCCATCGCTACGGTAAAGGACCGCGCACTGCCGCGTATCGGTGACGGCCAGAAGCCGGTGCAGTCGAGGATTCTGTACGCCATGTGGGAGATGAACGCGCTGGCCGGAACGCCGCGCAAGAAATCCGCGCGCGTGGTCGGTGATGTGCTGGGAAAATTCCACCCGCACGGCGACGCGTCCGTTTACGATGCGCTGGTGCGCATCGCACAGGACTTCACCCTGCGCTATCCGCTGGTCGACGGCGAAGGTAACTTCGGTTCGCGCGACGGCGATGACGCCGCGGCGATGCGCTACACGGAAGCGCGCCTGACGCGTTTCGCGGATGTCCTGCTCTCCGAGCTCGATCAGGGGACGGTGGACTTCATTCCCAATTACGACGGCAGTGTGAACGAGCCCAAGGTGCTGCCTGCGCGCTTGCCGGTGCTGCTGCTCAATGGCGCGTCCGGAATCGCGGTCGGCATGGCCACCGAGATTCCGAGCCATAACCTGACCGAGGTTGGCAACGCAGCCATCGCGATGATCAAGGACCCGTCGCTCTCGGTGCGTCAGATCATGCGCTACATCAAGGGCCCCGATTTTCCCGGCGGCGCCCAGATCATCACCTCTCGTGACGACATGGTCGATGCATACACCTCGGGCAGGGGTTCGGTGCGTGTGCGCGCACGCTGGGAAATTGAACGGCTGGCGCGCGGCCAGTGGCAGCTGGTGGTACACGAACTGCCGCCCGGCGTGTCGTCGCGAAAAGTGCAGGAGGAAATCGACGGTCTTACCAATCCGCAACCGAAGGCCGGCAAAAAGTCCGTCAACGCCGATCAGCAGCGCGAGAAACAGGCGATGCTGGCGATACTCGACCGCATGCGCGACGAGTCCGACCGTAACCACCCGGTACGCCTGGTGTTCGAGCCAAAGACGTCGCGCATCGACCAGACCGAATTCGTCAATCGCCTGCTTGCCAAGACCAGCCTCGAAACCAATGCATCCATCAACATGGTGATGGTGGGCCTGGATGGCCGGCCCGCGGGCAGGAATCTGCGCGACGTGATCGGTGAATGGCTGGCGTTCCGTTTTGAAACCGTCACGCGCCGCACACGATTCCGGCTGGACAAGGTGCTCGATCGGACCCATGTCCTGGAAGGGCGGATGATAGTCCTGCTCAATGTCGACAAGGTGATCAAGATCATTCGCAACGCGGACGATCCCAAAGCCGAACTGATTGCCGAGTTCAAGCTCACCGAACGACAGGCTGACGACATTCTCGACATGCGGTTGCGCCAGCTTGCCAAACTGGAACACATCAAGATAGAGCAGGAACTGAAGAACCTGCAGAAGGAACGCAAGGGCCTCGAAAAGATTCTCAAGAATCGTTCCGCACTCGAGCAAGTCGTCAGCGAAGAAATCAGTGCCGACGTCAAGGAATTCGGCGACAAGCGGCGCACGGTCATCGAGGAATCGGAAAAGGCGATTATCGAAACGCGCGTCAGCGACGAGCCGGTCAGCATCATTTTTTCGCGCAAAGGCTGGGTGCGGGCACGTCAGGGTTGGGAAGTGGATCCTGCCGCCTTGTCGTTCAAGGAAGGCGACGGCCTGCTGTCGTTGATCCAATGCCGGACCGTGGATCCGGTGATATTCCTCGATTCGAAAGGCAGGGCCTACAGCGTCGAACCGTCGCAACTACCGTACGGGCGCGGCGACGGCGTGCCGTCCTCATCGCTGGTCGAAGTGCAGGACGGGGCGCATATCATGTTCTGTCTTGCGGGCAAGTCCGAGACGCCGGTCATCGTCGCGTCGACCGGCGGGTACGGATTTCTGTCGAGGATCGGTGATATGGTCTCCAACCGCAAGGCAGGGCGGGAATTCATGACGCTCAACGACGACGAGACGCCGATCAAACCGTTCGAATACGCGGAGTCCCGGGGCAATTACGTCGCGTCCGTGAGCGAGAAAGGCAAGCTGTTACTGTTCCCGATCGCCGAGTTGAAATACCAGCCGCGCGGCCGCGGCATGATCGTCATGGGGCTGGATGAAGAAGACCGTCTGGCAGCCGTCGCCGTATCGGACAAGCAAACCCTTACCGTGACCGGGGTGGCGCCCCGCTCGGGCAAGCTGGACCGGATTCCGCTGTCGCGCGACAAGCTCGCGCATCATGCGTTAAAGCGTGCACGCATGGGCCGGGTGCTGCCGAAGAAACTGAAAATGCCCTTGTCGATCGAGGTCGCTGAATGACGTTCGCTCGGCGGGGCGTTGCCGCAAGTGCCGGCGCCGTTGCCGGCTCGCGCGTACGCGTGACCGATGGCAATTGAGGTGTATTTACGCCATCGCAGTTGACTGCGACTCAATCTCTACCATCCAGTCGTAGGCTTCGTTGTAGGCGTCGTAGACCTGAACCGCCGGCAGGCGCATGTTGGTCTGCATGAAGCCGATACTGGACTCATCGGCGCTTTCGATCGCCTGGGCAAATTTGAGCAAGCGGCCGATGCGTCCGCGTTGCTCGAGTATCGCCGCCCGCATTTCCTCGGGGAAAGGCAGCGGCAATATCAACTCCGCCAGCGGCATGCCGAGCAGCCGGTTGAGCCGTGAAAACAGACCCACGAGATACATGTCCTCGGTGTCATCGCGCATCATCGTCGAGCGGCCCATCAGTTCCATGAAGCGGGCACGTATCAGGGTATCGCGCATCTGCTCGGAAAACTGTGGAAAGCTGATCGCGTGTTCGAGTGCGGCCTCGAGCCATTCGATCAATGCGGGCACGCCCGTTAGCTCGATTGCCTGCGTGCACGTCGTCACATACGCGGTGCGCACGGCGGTGCCGCTCCCCAGCTCTGCGAGCAAGGCGTAGCAAAGCACCGGATCGGTGCGATGGATTTCGGCAAGCTCCGCCGGCGTTGCACCCTCCCGGGCCCTTTGAATCAGCCGCGATACGATGAGCCGGTTGGGCTTGTCGTCGTCCTTGCCCGCGGCGGCCGCTTCTTCCCCGCTCGTCATCGTCACCGGATTTCCCGGCGGTGGTGGCGCTCAATGCGGGTCAGGCGAGCCGGGCAACGCGTGACGGGCACCGTCCACGCAGGACATCCCGGGCTGGTGCGCGCAGGGCACTGCGGCAGTAGCCGGGCGCTCGCGGCAGGCAGGCAGAGCGGGTGTGTGACAGTGAACGCTGTTCGCAATCAAACACCTTCGACCGCAACCATGTTCATCGTCGCGGTATTCTGGCGCAGACGCTTCAATTCCTGGTAACCATCCGATCTGTACCAGCGGCGCGCCGTGTCCATGTCATCGAATACGCACATGACGATGCGCCGCGGCTGCCAGTCGCCTTCGAGCACGTCGACGTCGCCGCCGCGCACGAGGAACCTGGCACCGAATTCCTCCAGCGACTTGCCGACCCGGGCGCGGTAAGCCTCGTAGCCCTTCGGGTCGGTCACTTCGATCTCAGTGATCACGTAGGCGGGCATTGTGTCTCCGTAAAAGATATTCACGCACGGGGTGCCGGTTGTCCGGAACCGCGGGAACGAACCCGTTCAACCCGGTAAAAGCGCTGACCTGCCGCACGCACACCCGTGGTGATTATCGCTTGGTTTTGCCCGTATGCGAAAGGACTATTGCCGGGTTACGCAAAAAACCTGCGACATACATGCCAGCCTGCCTGCAAGGACGGTGCGCATGGCCGTGGGGTTTTGGTTATTATCTGCTGGTTACGGCGATATTCCCGAAACATGCCGGCAATCAACAGGGGGGGCTGAATGTTCAAGTCGCTGATCCGTAGCCTGGGCGGTCGCACCGATGTCTGCTTTCGTGTGACCTTTGCCGACGGCACCATCTGGCAGAATCATGACGCGGAACCGCTGGCGCATCTGCGTTTCAAGTCGGCAGCGGCCCAATGGCGCGTGGTTGCATACGGACATGTCGGCTTTCTGGAAGGGTATTTCGACGGCGACATCGATGTCGACGGCGATCTCGGCCAAATATTCAGGATCGGCTTCCAAAGCCGTTTTGACCGCAAGCCCTCTCCGCTGGTATGGCTTCGCAACCAGTGGCACGAATGGCGTTTATCCAACCGTACCATTGCCCAGGCCAAGGCCAATGCCCGGTTTCATTATGCGCATGGGGCCGACTTCTATGGCTACTGGCTCGACCGGGACCTGATGATGTACACCTGCTCGTACTGGAAGGAAGGTACGCAGACGATAGAACAGGCCCAGCGCAACAAGGTCGAGCATGTTTGCCGGAAAATCCGCCTCAAGCCGGGTGAGTCGGTGATCGACATCGGAACCGGCTTCGGCGGCTTCATGTTCCACGCTGCCGAGCACCACGGTGTCAAGGTATGCGGCATCAACACCACCACCGAGCAGGTCGAGTGGCTCAAGGGCGAAATCGCGCGCCGCGGCATGAGTGACCGTCTCGAGTCGCGCGAAGCCGATTTCCGCGAAGTCCATGCCGAGTTCGACAAGGTCGTCTCGATCGGCGTACTCGAGCACGCCGGGCGTGACCAGATCAAGCAAGTCGTCAAGGCGCACGCCGACTTTCTCAAACCCGGCGGTCTGGGAATGCTGCACTTCATCGGCCACGTGGGCATGCGTGACACCGAGTACTACATTCGCGAACATGTTTTTCCAGGCGGCTGGATCCCGAGCCTGTCGGAAACCATCAATGCCATGGAAGCGTGCGGGCTGGAAATCGTCGACATCGAGAATCTGCGCCGCCATTACGCGCTGACCCTGGATGCCTGGACGGAGCGGTTCGATGCCCACTGGGCCGATATCCAGGCGATCGACCCGAAGAAATTCAACGAGCGTTTCCGGCGCGTCTGGCGTACCTATCTGATTTCCTGCGCCGAGATGTTCCGCTCGCCGTTCGCCAATACCCACCTGTTCCAGATCGTCTTCAGCAAGGGCAATATTTCCAGGGACAACTACCCGATGAGCCGCGCCTTTCTCTATGCGGACGACGCAGCGCAATCCAACACCGGCGAGAGCGAACCGAGGCGTCCCGTCGAGATGCCGGCACTGACGCAGCCACCGCCTGCACAGTCGGCCAGGACTTGATGGCAACCGCGACCCCGGCAGGGGAACGGGTCCATCGCGGATCAACCATGGTTGAGTCACGTTGACCATGGAGAATCCCGGGCAGGGCTTCACCGAACGCAAGGCAAGGCTGATTGCCGAGATCAAGGCGAGTGATTCGCCGATCGGCCTCGGCAAGGACACGTCGAACCTGTTCCGTGATCGCAACGCCGGAGGAAAACGGCGCCTCGACGTTCGCGCGTTCAATCACGTGCTGGAGGTCAATCCTGGCGAGGGGTGGGTCGATGTCGAAGGCATGACACCTTATGACGTGCTGGTTGCGCAAACGCTGAAGCATGGCGTCGTGCCGGCGGTGGTGCCGCAGCTCAAGTCCATTACGATCGGCGGTGCCGTGGCCGGCGTCGGCATCGAGGCATCGTCGTTCAGGTACGGGCTGGTGCACGACACCATGCTCGAGATCGAGGTGCTCACCGGCAGCGGCGAGGTTGTCGTGGCGCGGCCGGACAACGAACACCGCGACCTGTTCTTTGGTTTCCCCAATTCCTACGGCACGCTCGGTTACGCGTTGCGGGTCAGGGCGCGTACGGTGCCCGTCAAACCGTTCGTTGAATTGCATCACCGCCAGTACGCCAGTGCATACAAGTGCTTCGCGGCATTGCGCGAGTTGTGCGATTCCGATGCCGACTTCGTCGATGGCGTGGTCTTCGGGCGTGACCAGATGGTGATCACCGTTGGCCGTTTTGTCGACCAGGCACCGTGGGTGAGCGACTACACATACAAGAACATCTTTTACCGCTCACTGCTCAAGCAGGACGTCGATTTTCTCAGCGTGTCCGATTTCATCTGGCGTTGGGACACCGACTGGTTCTGGTGTTCGAAGAATCTCGGTGCGCAGAAACCGCTGATCCGCCGGTTGCTGGGTCCGTCGCGGCTGAATTCGCGTTTCTACACCCGCGTCATGCGCTGGAACAGCCGACTTGGACTTACACGCTGGCTGGACCGGTTCTCGGGCGTGCACCGCGAATCGGTCATTCAGGATGTCGACGTGCCGATCGAGCACGCCAGTGAGTTCCTGGAGTTCTTTCTCAAGGAGATCGGTATCCTGCCGGTCTGGTTGTGTCCGATCCGGGCGCGGGAACCCGCGGGGCATTTCCAGTTGTACCCCGTCAAGGCGCAACAGCTGCTGGTCAACTTCGGCTTCTGGGACGTGGTGCGCCGCGAACAGGCTTTCGACAGCGGTTTTCACAATCGCCTCATCGAGAAGAAGGTGCAGCAACTGGGCGGCATCAAGTCCTTGTACTCTGACAGCTACTTCCCGGAGCCGGAGTTCTGGCGCACCTACAATGGGGATGCATGGCGCCGTCTCAAGGCACGTTACGATCCCCGGGGCGTGCTTGGTGACCTGTATCGGAAGACAGTACTGAAAGACTGACGGGCAGGACCGCCACCGCTGCCGCGAGCGTATACAATCGAACGGCGAAACTGAAGAACGAGGATTGGCAGAACATGAAAACGCGCATCACGGAAATGCTCGGCATCAAACATCCCATCATCCAGGGCGGCATGCACTTCGTCGGCTTTGCCGAATTGGCGTCGGCCGTTTCCAACGCCGGCGGGCTTGGCATCATTACCGGTCTGACGCAGAAATCGGCGAAGGACCTGGCGAATGAAATCGCACGTTGCCGGGACATGACGGACAAACCGTTCGGTGTCAATCTGACTTTCCTGCCATCGGTTTCAACGCCCGACTATCCCGGGTACGTCAAGGCGATCATCGACGGTGGCGTCAAGGTTGTCGAAACGGCGGGACGTAACCCGCAACAGGTGATGCCGGCTTTGAAGGACGCCGGCATCAAGGTC
>LJTS01000053.1 GCA_001304425.1 Betaproteobacteria bacterium SG8_40 | reverse complement strand
CGAGGTGTCGGATCCGATTGAAGGAGACGTCTGGCGCTGGCAGATTTCACGGGACGCGTTCGAGCGATTGGCGCGTGGCCGCCGGAGGTAATCACAGGACGGAGCCGTATTCCTCCCGCGAACTGCGCCAAGAACTCCCGATAGCGCAACGGGTCGAACAACAGGCACCATTGCTATTCAAATGACCAAACCTCCCAAGTTGCTGTCATGGAATCACGTCATCTAAGACGCAGATGGCGGACACGCCTGCGGCGCGTTTTTCCGAGCGCCGAAACGGTGAAGGGCAACAAGTGGGTTGGCTGGATAGGTCCGGCACTGCACCATCCGAGACTTTGGCATATGAACCGGCGCGGCGTCGCGCTGGGGGTGGCAATCGGCGTCTTCTTCGGGTTTCTGATTCCGGTCGCGCAGATTCCCATTGCCGCGGTCGTTGCCGTTTGGCTGCGCGGCAATATCGTCGCGGCCGTCAGCAGCACGCTCATCACCAACCCGTTTACATTTGCGCCGATCTACTTGCTAGGATACCGCCTGGGGGCGCTCATTCTCGGCCATGGGGATGTGCCACTTGATAGCGCGGTAGCGAAGCAGGTCGCAGAGCAGTCCAGCAGTATTCTCGTGACGTGGTCCGACAAGTTTCTTGCTGTCGGTGGGCCCTTGTTTGTCGGGATGTCACTGATGGCGGTGGTTGGCGCTTTCGTCGCCTACTTCGGCGTACTCGGGATCTGGCGGCTATTCGTGAGTTACGAGTGGCGGCGGCGGCACCGTCACTAGTACAGGCAGCCACATCCGGCGATTACATCACAGCAGGTAGTACAGGATCAGGTAGGAGGCGAGCATGATCGCGACCCACAGCACCATGCTTCCGGTTGGCCATGTCCGCGCCAGAACGCCTTCGGGGCCATGGTGACGCTGGATTCGTGCGAGAGCCGTTTGCAGTAATTTCTGCACACTCCGTTGCGCTCTTTCCTGGGCCGAACCCAACAGGTCGGCAAGTACCGAAAACGCTTTTTTCAATGCAACGCGATACAGCCAGTCGGTATCGAGGCTGATCGTTGGCGTGCGCTTTAGCCATGGCAGCATTACGAAAAATGCCAGCCCGGAGAACAGCAGCAACTGCAGGTAGAACAGGACCTTGCCCGGCGAATAGGCATGATAGTCAACCGGATAAGGCAGTAGCCGGTAAAACGCTTCCGGAAACGCGCCCATTAGTATGCAAAGTGCTGAAAACAGCACCATCGCCGCAGCCATGTTCCATGGCGCATCCTTCGGCCGGAGCCCGGAGTCCTTCTGGAAAAACACAAACCAGGGAAACTTGATGCCGGCATGCAGGAACACACCCGCGGAGGCGGCTGCCAGCAGGAAATAAACCACCACGAGTCCCTGGTCGATCGCTGCTTGCGAGATGAGCGTCTTGGTGACAAAACCGGAAGTGAGCGGAAAACTCGAAATCGACAGCGCTCCGACGATGCCGCAGATCGTTGTCAAAGGCATGGTGCGGAACAATCCGCCAAGGTCCGAGCATTTGTTCTTGCCGGTCCGGTAGACGACAACGCCTGCGCTCATGAACAGCAGCGCCTTGTAGATGATGTGCGCGAAGGCATGCGCGGCGGCGCCATTGAGCGCCATCTGCGTGCCGATGCCGACGGCGCAGACCATGAAACCGACCTGGTTTACGATCGAGTAGGCGAGGATGCGCCGGGCATCGTTCTCTAGCAGCGCGTAGATGATGCCGTACATCACCATGTAGAGCCCGACACCGATGAGAACCGGTTCGCCCGGAAACAGCAGTATCAGTGCGAGCACGGCCGTTTTCGTCGTGAACGCTGACAGGAACACCGAGCCGGTCGGGCTCGATTCCGGGTAGGCATCCGCCAGCCATGCCGACACCGGCGGGGCGGCAGCGTTGATCAGAATGCCGACGAGTATCATCCAGGTATCGAAATTGGTCGCCAGCAGGGGCTGGATATCGATGGAGCCAGTGTGCACGACGACGCCTTCGATGCCGACCTTCAGAATGACACCGCCGAGCAAGTGCATCATCGCGTAACGTATGCCGGCCTTGCGTGCGGCTGGTGTTCCGCCACACCAGACGATTACGGTCGAGAACAGCGCCATCAGTTCCCAGAACAGGAAAAGCGTGATCAGGTCGCCGGCAAAACACACCCCTACTGCCCCTGAGGCGTAGGCAAAGGCAGCGGACAACTCGTACCAGCGCGCATGGCGGAATGCGAAGAGGCCGCCGGTAAACGCCATGATGGAAAATATGGTGGCGAACAAACGCCGGAGCGGACTTCCCTCCACTGGTTCGATCGCGTAATCAAGAAAGCGAACGGTACCGACGACGCCGTCAGGTACCTGCCATATGGCCCACAGTGTGAGCAGCGGGGCGACCAGAATGACCGCCGAGCGCAAGTGTCCGCGCGTCAGCCCGATGAGGATCGCGGCGGCAAGGAGAATCAGCGCTGGGGAGGTCCACTCAGTCATCGTAGTAGCGATCGTCACGCTTCAGGAATGGTCCGAGTGCCTTGGCGAGAACAACCATCGCGGCACAGCAAAGAAAACCAAAGGCCGCGCCAAAACCGAACCAGCCGTCGACGCCGAAATAGCCCTTCACCTTGATAAATACCTGGGCGAGTACGGTCAGTACGAGGATCGCAATGAAGACGATCCACAGCTGCCGGATTGTTCGCGGCCGGGCGAGCCAGTGCTCGTCGGATTTCGGGGCCTGTTTCATTTCTGGCGTCCGACCAGTTGCGCCTCGAGTTGCAGCGCCGGTTGGTTGAAAAAGAAGAAGGCCAGTGTCAACACCGCGGTGATCGTCAACGCGACGACGATTGCGGCAGGTGCCTCGCCATGGGGCTTGGCAGGCGGGACGTCTTCCTTGGCGAACCACGCCCAGAAAATAATCGGAAGAAAGTAGGCCGCATTCAGCACGGTACTGGCGATGATGGTGAACAATGCCACGTAATTATCGGCCTGGAACGAACCTGCCAGGATGTACCACTTGGAAACGAATCCGGCGGTTGGTGGAACGCCGATCATGCTTAACGCGCCAACCGTAAAAGCAGCCATCGTCCAGGGCATCCGCCGGGCGATGCCATGCAGCTGGGTGATTTCCGTTTTCTTCGAAGCGGTGTAGATGGCGCCGGCGGCGAAGAACAGCGTAATCTTCCCGAACGCATGCGCCACCATGTGAATCGCGGCGCCGATCTCGGACAGCGGCTTGAGCACCGCGGTCGCCATCACGACATACGAGAGCTGGGCGACTGTCGAATATGCGAGCAGGCGCTTGAGGTTGGTCTGGCGAAGTGCCACTACACTGGCAGCGATGATGGTAAAGGCGGCAACATAAACCAGCCAGCCGGAGCTGGGCTGCGAAAACAGAAAATCGACGCCAAAAATGTAGACGATGACTTTGGTGATGGTAAAGACGCCTGCCTTGACGACCGCAACAGCGTGCAACAGTGCGCTTACCGGGGTGGGCGCCACCATGGCGGCCGGGAGCCAGCGATGTACCGGCATGACCGCCGCCTTGCCGATTCCGAACACGAACAGGCCAAGTAGCAGACCGACCATCGGTCCGTCCAGCTTGCCTGCCAATATTCCGTCCGGAGTGAAGTCGAGTGTTCCCGTGATGATGTAGGTAAATATGATTGCCGGCAGAAGCAGCACGATGGATGTCGTGAGCAGGATTCCGAGATAGACGCGGGCAGAACGAATGGTCGCTGCGTCGCCTTTGTGGGCGACGAGCGGATAGGTTGAAATCGTCAGCGCCTCATAGAAGAGGAACAGAGTCAGAAGGTTTCCCGCAAAGGCAATTCCGATCGCACAGGTCAGGGCGATCGCAAAGCAGGCGTAGAAGCGTGTCTGATGCTTTTCGTTGTTGCCCCGCATGTAGCCAATCGAATAGATCGAATTGACGATCCAGAGGCCAGAGGCAATGAGGCCGAACAGCATGCCAAGCGGCTCGACGGTGAGCGCAATGGACATTCCGGGCAACATCGAAAACAGCGTGACCGAAGGGCGCTCGCCGGCCAACACCAACGGCGCGAGGGATCCAACGACGAACAGCAGCGCCAGTGCTGTTGTCAGCGTGATCGCTTCGCGCAGGTTTGGCCAGCGGCCGGCCAGCGAAATAAGCAATGCGCCGATGGCGGGAATGGCCAGCGCGATCGCCGGTCCGGCTGCGTTCATCGCGTAGCCTCCAGCAGCGATTGCGCGGCACTCGCTGCGGTGCCTGCAGTCATCGTGGCATCGAGGCCGAAGTAGATGCAACCGATTACCAGAACCCACGCTGGAATCAGCATTGACAGCGGCGCTTCACCGGCGGCTTCCAATTCAGGCGATGGCTCGCGGAAGTAACAGACTTCAATCAACCGCCAGACATAGATCGCGGCAAGCATCGAACTGATCAGCACCAGCGCGGCGAGCCACCACCAGCCTTTTTCGATGGCGGCCACTACCAGATACCACTTGCTGATGAATCCCACCGTGCCCGGAACTCCAATCAGGCTGAGTCCGCCAACGACCAGGCCGGCAGCAGTCATTGGCATGCGCTTGGCGAGCCCCGCCATTTGTGCCATTAGCGGCTGTCCGATTTGCAGTGCAACGCATCCGAGCAACATGAAAATCGCGCCTTTGGCGACGGCGTGATTGAACATGTGCACAATGCCTCCGGTGAGGCCGTTCTGGTTCGCCAGGCTGATTCCCAGTGTGATGTAGCCAATCTGTGCCACGCTCGAGTAGGCGAACATGCGTTTCACGTCATCCTGGAAAATCGCCACCAGCGAGGCAGTGAAGATCGCGGCCACCGACAGGGCAAGGATGACCGCCTCCACGCTGATGTTCTCAATTACGTGCGACTGTCCGAATACCGAATAGCTGAAACGCAGCAGCAGGTAGACAGCAACCTTGGTCGCTGTGGCGGACAGGAACGCAGTGGAAACCGAAGGCGCGTACGCATAGGCATTGGGAAGCCAGAGGTGCAAGGGAAACAGCGCCAGTTTCAGTGAGATGCCGACGGTGAGAAATGCCAGCGCTGCCAGTTGCGGGCGATGCAATGGCATTGTGCTGAGTCGTTGCGCCATATCGGCCAGATTGAGCGTTCCCGTCATCAGGTAGAGCAGGCCGATGCCGATGACGATGAATGTCGCCCCTATCGTGCCCATGATCAGATACTGGTAGCTGGCGACCAGCGCACGGCGGTCCTGTCCGCAGGCAATCAGGATGTAGGTTGCCAGCGACGAAATCTCGAGGAACACGAACACGTTGAAGGCGTCACCGGTGATCGCGACGCCGAGCAATCCGGTCAGGCAAAGCAGGTATGCGGCCCAGAACAGATAATGTTGCTCGCTGCGGATTTCGGCCCCGACGCTGCGGCGTGCGTAAGGCACGATGATCGCGCCGATGACCGACACCAGAACCAGAACGAAGGCGTTGACGATGTCGACACGGTATTCGATCCCCCAGGGCGGCTCCCAGCCGCCGAAGGTGTACGAGATGGTGCCGGCATCGAGTACCCTGAGAAGAATCGCGATGGAGATGGCGGCTGTCGCCCATGTTGCCGACCAGGTGACCAGCCATGCCAGACTGCCCCGTCGCAGCAATACGCACAGGGGGGCGGCGACCAGCGGCAGCACGACTTGCAGTGCCGGCAAATTGCTCTCAATCATTCGCCGTCCTGGTCCTGTGCGTGTATCTCATCTTCCTCGATCGTGCCGTACGCTTCGTGGATACGCACTACCAGAGCCAGGCCGAGCGCGATCGTCGCGACGCCGACAACGATCGCCGTCAGTATCAACACATGCGGCAAGGGATTGGAATACAACTCCACTCCGGGTGCGATGATCGGCGCCGTTCCGCCAATGATCTTGCTCGGCGAAATATAGATCAGGTAAACGGAGGTCTGGAATATACTCAGTCCGACCAGTTTTTTTACCAGATTGCCGCGAGCGATGACGATATACAGACCCGTCACCAGCAGCATCATCGCGATCCAGTAATTGATGAGGTCCAGCGCGTTCATTTCTCGCTGTCCGGTGTGCGGCTGCGGCCCGCGAACATGTAAAAGATCATCAACATGACGCCGGCTACGCTGATGCCGACGCCAAGCTCGACCAGCAGGATTCCGCGGTGCTGGCCGTGCACCGGGTCATGCATCAGAACCGAATAGTCGAGAAACCCGCCGCCCATCAACATGCTGGCGATGCCAACGGCGATATACAGCAACAGTCCGGCGGCAACCAGTGTTTCCACCACCCATTCGGGCACAACCAGGCGCGTTCGCGGCAAGCCGTATATCAGCGCATGGAAAATGATGGCGGCGGCGACAATGACTCCGGCCTGGAATCCTCCTCCGGGACCGAAGTCGCCGTGGAACTGGACGTACAAGCCGAACACGAGGATGAACGGGATGAGCAATTTCGCAATGACGCGAAGTACCAGGTATCCACGCATCTATTTGTGGTCCCTGGTGCGATCGGCGCGCCAGCGGCGGCGCAGCAGTACGATGACGCCAATGCCACCGGTAAAGACAACGGTCACTTCTCCCAGTGTGTCGAAGCCCCGATAGCTGGCCAGCACTGCAGTGACGACGTTTGGCACGCCGGTTTCTTCCGGCCCTTGCTCGAGATAACGCGGCGCGACATGCTGATGAATAACGCTGTCTGGCGAGCCGAACTCGGGCAGCCCCAAAGTTCCATAAACCAGCAATCCGCCGGTCACCAGAGCGACCGCAAGTGGCAAGATCGGGGTGTGGCTCGGTTTGGCTTCTTCGCTCTTCGTCAGATACAAGGTGCTCAACAGCAAAACGGTCGTGACGCCTGCGCCAACCGCGGCCTCGGTCATCGAAACGTCGACCGCATCCAGGACGAGAAAAATCGTTGCCATCAGGAAGCTGTACAAGCTTCCGAGAATGACAACGGCGAACAGGTTGCGTAACCTGACGATGCCGATCACGGTCGCCGCCATCATCAACAGAAGAGCCGTATTGATCAGCGTCGTTGTCATGACGGGGTCTGCCGCTCGTCTGTCTGGCCGCTTTCGGGATTGTCTTTGGCCATCGGTTCCAGGCCGCGTGCCCGTGCCGCACGGGCCAGAGCGTGAGTGGCGGTCGGGCCGGTAAAAAAGAGCAACATGGCGACGAAAATCAGCTTGACCGTAACCAGGGAAAACCCGGCCTGCAGCATCATTCCGAGCAACAGCAGCCAGGCGCCGAGCGTGTCGACCAGGCTGGCCGCATGCATGCGTGTATAGAAGTCGGGCATGCGCAACAAGCCCAGCGCGCCGATGACGCAGAAACCGCTTCCAAGCACGATCAGAATCCAGCTTGCGGCATCGATGACGGAATCAGGGTTCAACGCAACTCCTTTTCGAGCCTGTCGCCGGTGTCTTCGGGCGCGGTACCCGGATCCCCGAGATCGCCGTGCTGGAAGAATTTCAGTACTGCGATCGTCCCGATGACGTTGAGCAATCCGTAAATGATGGCGATATCGAGGAAATCCGGCCGGTCCGTCAGGAAGCCGACCGCCGCCAGCAGCAGCATTGCGGTGGTTCCCACCGTATTTACCGCCTGGGTCCGGTCAAACACGGTTGGCCCGAGCAATGCGCGGGAAATGGCGCCAACCAGGGTCAGCAACAGTGCAAAGCAGGCGGTTTCAAACATCGCGGCGGGACACTAGAGGCTGCGTTCGAAGGCGGTGACGCGCCGGTCCATGTCTCCGGCGGCAAGCTCGTTCGCGCCCTCCCGGGTCAAGGCATGGACCAGAAACTCGTTTTCACCCACTTCCACTGACAAGGTGCCCGGCGTCAAGGTGATCGAGTTGGCGAACGTGGTGCGCCCGACATCCGATTTCTGCGTTGCGCGCACCCGTACCAGGGTCGGGCTGATCGGCAGCGACGGGCGGATGATAATGCTCGCGACCGTGCACGCCGATTTGACGATTTCCTTTGCCAGCCATGGCCAATACACGAGCAACGCCCGTGGTGCAAGGTGAATCGGATGGCCTTCATGATCGACAACGTCCATCCTGCGCGCGAAAAGCACGACGGCGAGGGCGGAACCAATGCCCGCCAGCATCAGGAATGCGGTGAAAAAACCCGAAAGCAGCAGCCAAAAGGCAAAGAGAACGAGAAATGTACTGACGAGGCGCACGCCTCCCCCCTGGGTTCGGAACTGGATTTCCTTGCCGGTGCGCCGAATGTATTTGCGGACGCAGCGCCTGGCAAACGGCAGATTCTATCGGCTGCGTCGAGGGCGGACAAGCACGGGACCCGCCGGACAGGACCGTCATACTGTTGTCTTGGCTGGTTTTCAAGCGGGTGACGTGGCCTGTTTCCGGAATGCCGAGCGGTGTCAGCCGTGGCATTCTCCGCGTCCGGAACCAAAAAAAGTGGCTTCGGGGCATGATTCCCCAATACAATCTCCCCTTGCGCCAAAATTAAAGAGGTCCGTGCGGCAATGCGATGGGCCGCTCTCGACGGGCGGTAACTCGGGCGGCAGTCGCAAACGTAAGCCGGCTCGACAGGGTGCCGGCCGTCGCCATCCCGGGGCGCGAGCGCGAAAACCCGGGCGACCCCTGGTCGCTTCAGAAAAACAGAAACATTGTAAGGAGGAGTTGGTTATGACCACAAAGCAGGGCGCCGAACAGCGCATCAATGAACAGGCCGGTTCACGCAGACGATTCCTGAGCGGTGCGGCGGCAGTCGGCGGCGCAGCCACGCTGGCCGCGCTGTCCGGCTGTGGCGTCGGCGGAAACAGCGACCAGAAGCAAGCCGCCTCCGGCGGCGGCGCGGGCGACAGCAATCTGCCCACGATCAAACTCAAGTTCCAGGGAGCGTTCTCGCCGAAGGATCCCATTTTCGAAATCGCCACCGAGGTCTTCACCTTTGTCGAGCAGCTGTCCGACGGGCGCATGACGGTGGAGATGTTGCCGGCGGGAGCCGTTGTCGGCGCGTTCGATCAGGCCGATGCGGTTCACAAGGGCATCCTGGACGGCAGTCAGGCGGTTCCGGCCTTCTGGTACGGCAAGAACAGTGCGTTGTCGCTGTTTGGTACCGGCCCGGCGTGGGGACACGATGCCAACACCATGCTGGGATGGATGGAATACGGCGGCGGTAAGGAATTGTACGAGGAGATCTATCGCGATCTGCTGCAACTCGACGTGGTGCCTCTCGCCTACGGGCCGATGCCGACACAGCCGCTCGGGTGGTTCAAGAAGGAAATCAAGTCGGCCGAGCAGTTCAAGGGTGTGAAGTATCGTACCGTCGGATTGTCAATTGACGTGTTCAAGAATATGGGCGCGTCCGTAGTAGCCCTTCCCGGTGGCGAGATCGTGCCGGCACTCGAACGCGGCGTGATCGACGCCGCCGAGTACAACAACCCGGCCTCCGACATGGCGCTGGGTTTTCCGGATGTGACCAAGATCTGCATGGTGAAGAGCAATCACCAGCCGGCAGAGTTCCTGGAAGTCCTTATCAATCGCAAGGTCTGGGAAGGCTTCCCCGAGCAGTACCGTTCCATCTGGCGTGTCGCGGTGAAGGCCGCCAACAGCCAGATGTACTGGCGCACGATGGAAGTCTATTCGAAGGCTTACGAAGAACTGCGTGACAAGCACGGCGTCAAGTTCATCGAGACGCCGACCGACGTTCTGGAACTTCAACTCGACGCCTGGGACCAGATCATCGAGGAAAAGGGCGCAGAGAATCCGTTCTTCATGAAAGTCATCGAATCACAAAGGGCTTACATGAAGCGGGTAATGGGCTATCGGACGAAGTTCATTCTTGAGCCGCAGCAGGCGTTCAATCACTACTTCGCCTGAGACTTGAAGCGCAGGCTGTCGGGGTGCCGGCCAGTCCGGCGCCGTGGCGGCTTGACGGGGTGACAAGCGGATTGCCGGGCCGCCGGGTTTTCACGAAAGCTGGCCGCCCGCGTTCACAATAAGGAATCGCCGTGAATCGCTATTTGTTCATGATTGACCGGATCAGTGCATGGTCCGGCAAGTTGTTCGCATGGACAGTGGTCATGCTGACCCTGCTCGTGTGTTTTGACGTTACGCTGCGGTACGTGCTGAATGCGCCGAACCAGTGGGTATTCGACGTGGCCTACATCCTGTACGGGTTGTTGTTCATGATGGGCGGGGCTTATACGTTGTCGCGCAACGGGCATGTGCGCGCGGACATGGTCTATCGCACGCTCCAGCCGAAAACCCAGGCCTGGTTTGACCTCGTCTTGTACATGCTGTTCTTCATTCCCGGGATTGCGGCTCTGGTCTATGCCGGTATCGAGTTCACGCAGGCCTCCTGGTCAATGAAGGAAGTATCGAGCGTGACCTCTTCCGGTGTTCCCGTGTATCCGTACAAGATGTTCATCCCGATTGCCGGCGGGCTGCTGTTGCTTCAGGGCTTTGCCGAGATCATCCGCTGCGTGTTCTGCATACGCACCGGCGAATGGCCACAGCGTTTGCATGATGTCGAGGAAGAAGACATCGACCAGATCAAGGAACTGCTCACCGGGGGTGCCCCGGAGAAAGGAGCGAAGCCATGAACTGGTCGAAATTCCTCAAGTTCGAAGCGCGCACCATCGGCTTCGGCATCATCGCTCTCATCGCGCTCGGCTATATCCTGTTCCTGCCGCCTCCTTCGCAGATCACTCATGAGCACCTCGGGATGGTGATGTTGGGCGTCATCATCGCATCCATCCTGCTGGGTTTCCCGATTGCGTTTACGCTGATCGGACTGGGCATCATATTTGGGGTGGTGGCCTTCTACCGGCCCGGCGTATCGCTGCTCGACAATCCCGTTTTCGACAACATGGTGTTGCGTACCTATGGTGTGATGACGCTCGATGTCATCATCGCCGTGCCGCTGTTCATCTTCATGGGGTATATCGTCGAGCGGTCTGGAATTATCGACCGCTTGTTCCGAAGCCTGGAGCTGTCGATGTCGAAGGTGCCGGCTGCGCTGGCGGTGGCGACGATCCTCACCTGCGCGGTGTTTGCTGCTGCCACCGGCATTATCGGTGCAACAGTGACGCTGATGGGTTTGCTGGTGCTGCCACCCATGCTCAAGGCAGGTTACGACATCAAGCTCTCGGCCGGGTCCATCGCAGCAGGCGGGTGCCTGGGCATTCTGATTCCGCCCAGCGTACTGCTCATTCTCTATGGCGCCACTGCCGGCGTTTCGGTCGTGCAGTTGTACATGGGTGCAATCATCCCTGGATTGATGTTGTCGAGCATGTACGTCGGCTACGTCATCCTCAGAGCGACTATTAATCCGAAGCTTGCCCCCAAGCTGCCGGCGGAGGAACTCAACGTCCCGCGGCTCGAAGTATTCAAGATGCTGGCAACGTCTTTCTTTCCGCTGGCTTTCCTGATAACGGCAGTGCTCGGCAGCATCATGTTCGGTGTTGCG
>LJTS01000052.1 GCA_001304425.1 Betaproteobacteria bacterium SG8_40 | reverse complement strand
ATCCTTGCCCTTATCGGCCTCTTCCTTGGCATTCAGTTCGTTGTACTCGTCCTCGGTGAGCACGCCCTTCTCGTACAGCTTGTCGATCAAGGCGTAATCTTCGGCCAGCGCCGGGCTCGTGGCAACGCCGAACATCGCTGCGATCGAGGCTGCGAGAATGAGTTTCCGCGCTCCCTCTTTCTGACAAACTTTCATTTGGATCTCCTGAGTCGAAAAATACGATTGCGTTGTTCACGCCGTTTCCTGGCCGAATCGACAAAGGCAGAGCGAATCGCAACCAAGTGGCGAACCCGCGCATTGTCGCGGTCAATTGTGACGGTTTGATTAAATGTCACGAACGAGGCAGAACGCCTCGCTCGTGTTGCGTCAGCGCAACAGCAGGAGCAGAAGCGCGCCGGTAACCCCCGCCAACACAAGGCTGGTGCATATCAGCAATGTGTTGGCCCGGCGATACTTTCGGGTGATTTCCTTAAGCTGGGGTTGGTGACCGGATGCCTCGTTGGCTGAGAGGTAGGCATGCAACAAACGAGGCAATTGCGGCAACAACGTCGACCAGTAAGGCACTTCCTTCCGCAGGTTTTCAATGAGGCCCTGGATACCGACCTGTTCGGACATCCAGCGCTCGAGGTAAGGCTTGGCGGTTTTCCACAAGTCCAGGTCCGGATCGAGATCGCGTCCCAAACCTTCAATATTAAGTAGCGTCTTCTGCAGCAGGACCAGCTGCGGCTGGATTTCGACATTGAATCGCCGCGACGTCTGGAACAGACGCAACAGAAGCTTGCCGAAAGAAATCTCTTTCAGCGGCTTGTCGAAAATCGGTTCGCAAACCGCCCTGATGGCGGATTCGAACTCGTCGACACGCGTGTCGGCCGGCACCCAGCCGGCATCGACATGCGCCTGGGCAACGCGCCGGTAATCGCGGCGGAAAAACGCCAGAAAATTCTGCGCCAGATAATTCTTGTCGACATCCGTCAGCGTGCCCATGATGCCAAAGTCCAGCGCCACGTAACGTCCGTCGGGACCAACGAGGATGTTGCCCGGATGCATGTCGGCGTGGAAGAAGCCGTCGCGAAACACCTGGGTGAAGAATATCTCCACTCCGGCCCTGGCCAGCCGTTCGAGGTCGATACCCTGCTCGCGCAGCCGGGCGACCTGGCTGATCGGCGTGCCCGACATGCGCTGCATCACCATGACTTCGGTCGCGCAGTAATCCCAGTGCACCTCAGGCACGGCCAACAAGGGCGAGCCGGCGAAATTCCGGCGCAACTGGCTCGCGCTGGCCGCCTCGCGCATCAGGTCCAGCTCTATTTCCAGGTGCTTGCGAAACTCGTCGACAACCTCGCGCGGCTTGAGACGCTTGCCGTCAGCCCAGAAACGCTCTATCGAGGCCGCCGCGACTCGCATCAAACCGACGTCATGCTCGATGGTTTTGAGAATGCCCGGCCGCAACACCTTGACGGCAACCTCTTTGCCGTCATGCAAGACGGCAAAATGCACCTGCGCTACGGACGCACTTGCTACCGGCACCGGATCGAAACTGGCGAACACGCCGCCATCGTGGCCGGCATAAACACGCTCGAGGATCGCCTGCACCTCGTCAGAGGGGAACGGCGGCACCCGGTCCTGCAACCGGGCCAGTTCATCGGCAATGTCGGCCGGAATCAGATCTCGCCGGGTCGACAGCACCTGGCCGAATTTGACGAAAATCGGACCGAGCGTTTCCAGAGCCAGGCGCAGCCGCTCGCCGCGCGGACGCTCGAGAGTGCGCCAGAACAACAGCATGCGCACCGGCGCGCGCAAGAAGCGCAAGCGGCCATGCGTCATGGCGAATTCGTCGAGCCCGAAGCGCAGGGAGACGGCGAGAATTCTCAGAAAGCGCAGTAATTGCATCGGGCAATCGCGCTTAGCCGGGTGCTGTCTCGTCCAGACGGCGTGCCAGCCTGTCTATGCGTTTGTCGAGCCGCTCGACCGCATCGCGAAGCTCGTCGACTTCGGCGGTGAACTCCTCGACGGCCAACGGCGTTGCAAGCGCATGGCGTTCCTCACCGAGGTACTCGGCGACGGCGCGCGCCAATGATTCGGCGGCCTCGGCTGGCCAGACGGACATGCGGCGCGCGCCACCGGCAAGCCGGTGCGCCGCTACGTCGCCAACCAGCTTGCTCAGATCCTCCTCGTAATCCCAGCGCAGGTTGCTGAACACGTGCGACACCGCCGCGGCGAGTTCCATGTCACCCTCGACCCTTGCTTCGCGCCACGCGGCCTCGCGATCCGACAGCCATCTCGCCGCTGCCGCCGGCGTCAGCCTGATCACCAGGTCAGGCGTGGCATCGGGATCGCCGCGTTCGAGATAACCATCGGTGCCGATGCGCAACACGATGGGTGCAGGCGCGAGCAACAACTCGATGCGAACCTGCTTGCCGGCGTGTTGGCCCAGGCGCGACCGGGCCCATTGTGCCGGGGCCAGAAGATGACGTGAGGTGCCAAGAACGATTTCATTCAGCATTGCCTGAATCTCAATCCTTGAAGCCGCGATGCAGTGCGACAACGCCGGCAGCGAGGTTGAAGTAGTCGACTTTCGCGAAACCGGCGCCGCGCATCATGTCTGCCAGTTCCGCTTGCGCCGGGTGCATGCGAATTGACTCGGCGAGATAACGGTAGCTGTCGGCGTCATTCGCAATCAACTTGCCGAGCAGCGGCAAAACCTTGAACGAGTAAACGTCATAGAGTGGTGCCAGCGGTTTCCATACGGCAGAGAATTCGAGCACCAGCAGCCGCCCTCCGGGACGCAGCACACGCAACATTTCCTTTAGCGCCGCTTCCTTTCGGGTCATGTTGCGCAAGCCGAACGCCACCGATACGCAATCGAAATAGTCTCCCGGATAAGGCAGTTTCTCGGCATCGCAGCGCACGGCCGGCAGCGCATGGCCGGAGTCGATCAGGCGGTCGCGGCCGCGCACGAGCATGTCGGCATTGATATCCGTCAGCCAGACCTGGCCGGTCGATCCGGCACGGCGCGCCAGCAAGCGTGCAACGTCTCCGGTGCCGCCGGCTACGTCGAGCACGCGTGCGCCCTCGCTCACACCCGACAGCTCGACGGCAAAACGCTTCCAGAGCCGGTGCAGGCCGCCGGACATCAGATCATTCATCAGGTCATAGCGTCCCGCCACCGAACTGAAGACGCCGGCGACTTTGCCGGCCTTGCGCTCTTCTTCTACGCTCTCAAAACCGAAGTCGGTGGTCTTGCTCATCGGCCCGCTCCCAGGCGCTCAGGCATCACGGCTGGCGCCCGCTTTCTCGAGGCGCTGGAGGTATTCGTTCCACAGGCTGTCATGGTCGGCACCGAGGGAATACAGGTAATCCCACGAATATAACCCGGTATCGTGGCCGTCACTGAACACCAGCTTGATCGCGTAGTTTCCGACCGGCTCGATTGCCGTGATGCTTACGCCCCTCTTGCCGGTTTGCAGCACTTCCTGTCCGGTGCCGTGGCCGCGCACCTCCGCCGAAGGAGAACTGACACGCAGGTATTCGCAGGACAGCTTGTATCGATTGCCGTCATCAAAAGCGATTTCCAGCATCCGCGATTGCTGGTGGAGGATGATATCGGTCGGTCGGCGTGTGCCTTTTTGCGCGCCAGTCACATCGGTTCTCACTTAATTGGTTCTCACTTAAACAGTTCCCGCTTGTTGTGTGCATGCACCCGGGCCGCGATGATACCGGGTCAAGGAAATCAGGGAATCGATCCGTCAAATATGTCAGATGTCACAAATCTGCAACATCTGGTTCATACTATACAGACCTCTCTGAAAGCAAAGCCAAAACAAGCCCATGGCAGCAACCATACTGGTTGTCGAGGACGAGCCCGCGATACAGGAACTGATCGCCTACAACCTAAGGCAGGCCGGTCACCAGCCGCTGTGTGCCGACAGCGCTGAACAGGCGCTGCGCCTGGTTTCGAATGCGCTGCCCGACCTGGTGCTGCTCGACTGGATGCTTCCCGGCGCCAGCGGAATCGAGGTCGCGCGGCGCCTGCGCGGCGACAAGCGCACCCGGTCGATCCCGATCATCATGCTCACTGCGCGCTCCGAGGAGCAGGACAAGCTTCAGGGCCTGGAGACCGGTGCCGACGACTACATTACCAAACCGTTCTCGCCACGCGAGCTGAACGCCCGAATCAAGGCGGTGTTACGGCGGCGCGCGCCGCAAATGACTGACGACGTCGTTGAGATCGGCGGGCTGCGCGTCGACCCGGCCGGCCACCGGGTGACCGGCAATGGCGAAAAGATCGACCTTGGCCCGACGGAATTCCGCCTGCTGCATTTCCTGCTCACGCATCCGGAGCGGGTACATTCGCGCGCGCAGTTGCTGGACAACGTTTGGGGCGATCACGTATTCGTCGAGGAGCGCACGGTCGACGTGCATATCCGGCGTTTGCGCAAGGCGCTCGAAGCAGGAAATCTGGACCAGATGATACAGACCGTGCGCGGCACCGGTTACCGGCTGTCCGCGTCCTGACACCATCATCGGGGCAGCATCTTTTCGCGCGCTGCCCGCGCCGGCTCACCACCTGACCGGTTCAAGGCATTTTTTGGGATAATTCAGGCCTTACTCGGTCTGGGACTTCGCTTCGATGCGACTGTGGGGCAGACCGCTCTCGGCTCTGCTCGTTCCGGGCGCGGTGGCACTGTTGGGCTGGCCAATCTTCGGCGCAACGGCGGCACTGTGCCTGTTGTCGGGCGGGTTGCTGATCCTGCTGCTGCACCACATTCATAACCTGTCGCAACTGCATGAATGGCTGCGCGAGCCCGGTGCGAACAACATGCCCAAGGGCACCGGAGCGTGGGCCCATATCTTCTGGTACATGGGCCGCTTGCTCAAACGGCAACGCGCCAGTGAATTCAGTCTGTCCAAAGCGCTCGGGCGTTTCGAGCGAGCCGGCGAAGCGTTGCCCGACGCAGTCGTGCTGCTCGACAATGAAGACCGCATTGCCTGGTGCAATCCGCGCGCGGAAACGTATTTTGGCCTGCGCCTGCAACGCGACCGGGGCGCGCAGATCACCTATTTGATGCGCCAGCCGCAGTTCTCGGCTTACGTCCAGTCGAGCGAGACTGCCGAACCGATCACCCTTCGCCTGCTTGGCCGAAGCGGCGAACGCGCCGTGTCAATACAGCTGGTCCCTTACGGCGACTCGCAAAAGTTGCTGCTTGGTCGCGACATTACTCATTGGGAGCGGCTCGAAACGACACGCCGCGATTTCATCGCCAATGTGTCGCATGAACTGCGCACACCGCTGACGGTAGTGCATGGTTTTCTCGAGACCCTCGAGGAGGCACCCACATCCGATCCCGGGTTTCTTGCCCGCGGCATCAAACTGATGTCCGAACAAACGGTCCGGATGACAAGCCTGGTCAACGATCTGCTGACGCTGTCGCGTCTCGAGAATTCCGTTAACACGGTCGCTGAGGACAAGATTGACGTGCCCGGACTGCTGCAATCGTTGCGGCACGAAGCGATGGCCTTGTCCGGTGGACACCATACCATCCGCGCCGAGGCAAAGTGCGACGACTGGCTGATCGGCAGTACAAGCGAATTACGAAGTGCCTTTGGCAACCTTGTCACCAATGCGGTTCGCTACACGCCAAAGGGCGGGACGATCGAACTGACCTGGGAGCGCCGCAATGGCAACCCGGTGTTCTCCGTCAGCGATACCGGCATCGGCATCGAACCGGACCACATCCCGAGACTGACCGAACGCTTCTATCGGGTGGACAAGAGCCGCTCCCGCGAAACCGGCGGCACCGGGTTGGGCCTGGCAATCGTCAAGCACGTCATCAATCGCCATCAGGGACATCTCGACATCGATAGCGAGATCGGCAAAGGCAGCACATTCAGCATAACCTTCCCGCCAACGCGCATTGCCTCGCCACGCTATACGGATCAGGCAGCCGGGGCCGCACCCCGCCGGGCAAGCAACTAGGCCTGTATCTCGCCGAGTTGCGCAACCAGTTCGTCGCGAAAACGTTCCCAGTAACGCTCGGGCAACGGCTGTGGCCTGCCGGCCGTCCTGCTGCCCCATACCGGATTGGGGTAATGCGGGTCGAGACGGAAACGCGGAATGACGTGCCAGTGCACGTGCGCGACCATGTTTCCGAAGCAGGCGATGTTGATCTTGTCCGGATTGAGCAGCTTTCGTTGCGCGCGCTCCACCGCGAACACGATGCGCATGGTTTCCGCGCGCTCGGCTTCTTCGAGGTCGGTCATTTCACGCACGTGCCGCTGCACAATGACACGGCAGAAAGCGGGATGATCCTCTTCCCTGACGTCGACCACCCGGGCCAGTGCCCCGGACCAGACAATCTCGCCGCCCGCTTCCTCGCACAGCACGCAACCTTTCGCAGCTGCATTCATCCCTGATCACCCGGTTGTATCGGCCTCACAGCAGGACTCTCTCGATGCCGCCGCGATTGGCCTGCTCCACGTACTTTTCCATCCAGTCCGGTCCGAGCAAATGCCTTGCCATTTCCACCACGATGTAGTCCGCTTCGACGCCGGTGTCGTCGCGGTAGCGTGACAAACCCTGCAGGCAGGACGGGCAGGAAGTGAGGATCTTGACGTCACCGTCGCGTTGCCTGGCTCGAATCGCATCCACGCCCTTTTGCATTTCTTCCTGCTTGCGGAAACGCACCTGTGTCGATACGTCGGGGCGCGAAATCGCCAGGGTGCCCGACTCGCCGCAACAACGCTCGTTCAAGTCGACCTGCGCGCCCATCAATTGATTGACGACCTGCATCGGCTGATATGTCTTCATCGGCGTATGGCAGGGATCATGGTACATATAACGCACGCCGCTCACGCCCTCCAACCGCACGCCTTTTTCGATCAGGTACTCGTGAATGTCGAGCAGCCGGCAGCCGGGGAAAATCCTGTCGAACTCGTACTTCTGCAACTGATCCATGCAGGTGCCGCAGGAAACGATGACGGTCTTGATGTCGAGATAATTGAGCGTGTTGGCGACGCGGTGGAACAGCACGCGGTTGTCGGTAATGATCTTCTGGCCGCGGTCGTCCTGTCCCGCGGCGGTCTGCGGATAACCGCAGCAGAGATATCCCGGTGGCAGCACGGTGATGGCCCCGGCTTCATACAACATTGCCTGGGTCGCCAGCCCCACCTGACTGAACAGACGCTCGCTGCCGCACCCGGGGAAGTAGAAGACAGCGTCGGCATCCTCATGCGATTTTTGCGGGTTACGAATCACCGGAACCATGCGCGCGTCCTCGACGTCGAGCAGCGCGCGTGCCGTTTTCTTCGGCAAGCCCCCGGGCATCGGCTTGTTGATGAAATGAATCACCTGGGCCGTCACCGGTGCCTTGCCAACCGTGGCGGGTGGGCGTGTCACCTGCTTGCTCAACAGGCCGCCCCACTTCGCTACCCGATACGCAAACTGCTGCAATTTGTATCCCACGCCGATCATCATCGAACGTACCAGCTTGATGGTCGCGGGGTCGGTTGCATTGAGAAAAAGCATCGCGGCTGAGGTTCCGGGATTGAACCGCTTCTGACCGTGCTTGCGAAGGAAATTGCGCATGGCAATGGAAACATCGCCGAAGTCGATATTGACCGGGCACGGGTTCAGGCACTTGTGACAGACAGTGCAGTGTTCAGCGACGTCGGAAAATTCGTCGAAGTGCTTCAGCGACACGCCACGGCGCGTTTGCTCTTCATACAGGAATGCCTCGATCAGTAACGAGGTCGACAGGATCTTGTTGCGCGGGCTGTATAAAAGGTTTGCACGCGGCACGTGCGTGGAGCACACCGGTTTGCACTTGCCGCAACGCAGGCAGTCCTTGATTGAATCCGAGATCTTGCCGATCTCGCTTTGCTCCAGGATCAGGCTCTCGAGTTCGAGGAGGCTGAAGCTGGGAGTATAGGCGCGGTCGAGATTGGCACCGGGCAAGAGCTTACCTTTGTTGAAATGCCCGCCCGGATCGATACGTTGTTTGTATTCCTCGAACCCGCGCAGTTCATTGCGGTCGAGGTAATCGAGTTTGGTGATGCCAATGCCGTGCTCGCCGGAAATGACACCGTCGAGCGAGCGCGCAAGGCGCATGACGCGCGAAACCGCGACATTGGCTTCGTGCAGCATCGCGTAGTCGTGGGAGTTGACCGGAATATTCGTGTGCACGTTGCCGTCGCCCGCGTGCATATGCAAAGCAATGAACACACGGCTTTTCAGGATGCGTTTGTGCGTGGCATCGATGTCGGCACGCACCGGATCAAACGCCCGGCCGTCGAACAAATCCATTATGGGCTGGCGCGCTTCGGTTTTCCATGACACGCGCACGCTGTAATCCTGCAGTGCCTGAAACACCGTCTTGCCGTTATCGCCACTCGCTGAACCCGGCAGCGAAAACTCCTGCCCTGACTCGATCAGCCACGCCGCGAACTCGCCCAGCTCAGCGTCAAGGTGAGTTGCGATCCACTGCCAACGCGCCCGTACAGTGCCGATGATGCCGAGCGCAGATTCGCAACGGTCGGCGATCAACTCGGCCGCTACACTTTCCCGGTGTTCCGTATCCAGGTTAGGTCCTGCGCGAAGAACGTCCTCGACTGCGTCGAGCAGGGCGAGTTTGTTGCTCAGCGACAGCTCGATATTGATTCGCTCGATGCCGTCCGAGTAATCTCCCAGGCGCTCGAGCGGAATGACAACGTCCTCGTTGATCTTGAACGCAT
Source organism: Betaproteobacteria bacterium SG8_40 (assembly GCA_001304425.1). Classification (GTDB taxonomy): domain Bacteria; phylum Pseudomonadota; class Gammaproteobacteria; order Burkholderiales; family Eutrophovitaceae; genus SG8-40. The sequence continues at coordinate 2,798 of LJTS01000052.1, read as the reverse complement.
TGGTATGGCGGGCGATGGCCGCCGTGCGCGCGCGGTCCAGCCAGAACTGGCGGCGCGCTTCAGCGCTGACGGCCACGAAACCTTCTCCATCCCTGGCATTGGCAATCCGCACCACCTGCGAGGCGGCGGCTCCAACCGCGTCCTCGTCATCGCCAACGATGTCGGCGAGCAACAGCATTTTCGGGCGACCGCCCCTCTTGGCCTTGGCGGCATAGCCGACGGCGCGAAGATAGCGTTCGTCGAGATGCTCGAGGCCAGCGAGAATCGCGCCCTCGTTGCTGTCGAGATAGGACTTGATTTCGACGATCGACGGTACCGCTTTGCCAACACTGCCGTAGAACTCGAGACATACGGTGCGGGTAAACGCGGGCATGCGGTGCAGTATGAATCGCGCCGACGTGATGATGCCGTCGCATCCTTCCTTTTGTACGCCCGGCAGACCGCCAAGGAATTTGTCAGTGACGTCCTTGCCCAGACCCGCTTTGCGAAACTGCCGGCCGGGTATTTCCAGAATTTCCGGTTCCGACAGCGGCTTCTTGCCGTCAACGGCAAAACGGCTCAGCCGGAAGCGTGCTGTTTCGGCATCGTGGATCTTGCCGAGATTGTGATCGAGGCGTTCGACCAGCAACCAGTTGCCGTCGGGCGTGACCATCTTCCACGACACCAGATTGTCCACTGCCGTGCCCCATAGAACCGCTTTCTTGCCGCCGGCGTTCATCGCGACGTTGCCGCCGATGCACGAGGCGTCGGCCGAGGTCGGATCGACCGCAAACACCAGCCCCGCGGCTTCGGCCGCTTCCATCACGCGGCGGGTGACCACGCCGGCACCGCAGTCGATGGTCGCCACATCGCGGTCCAGTCCCGGAAGGCGCGCCTTCTCGACCGGTCCGTGGCGGTCGAGTTTTTCGGTGTTGATCACGGCGGAGAACCGGGTCAGCGGGACGGCTCCGCCCGTGTAACCAGTGCCACCGCCGCGGGGGATGATGGTCAGACCCAGATCGATACAGGCGCGCACCAGCCCCGCCACCTCAGCCTCGGTGTCCGGGTAAAGGACGACGAAGGGGTACTCCACGCGCCAGTCGGTCGCATCGGTGACGTGCGACACCCGGGCCAACCCGTCGAACGCGATATTGTCGCGACGTGTCAGTTTTGCGAAGCGGCGAACCGCTGCGCGTCTGAGCGTGACGACGGAATGAAAGTTTCTTTCAAACTCATCAATGGCATCCGTTGCCGCGGCGATCAGTTTGACCACGCGCTGATCCTGACTCAGGCGCCGCGCCTCGATTTCATGAAGCCGGTGGCGAAGCGCCTGCACCAGTAGCTTGCGCCGCTCGGGGTTGGCAATCAGGTCATCCTGCAAGTACGGATTGCGCTCTACCACCCAGATGTCGCCCAGCACCTCGTAGAGCATGCGCGCCGAACGGCCGGTCACACGCTCCGACCGCAGTTCGTTAAGCAGGTCCCATGCGGCCTGCCCCAGCAAGCGAATGACAATCTCACGGTCGGAAAACGACGTGTAGTTGTAGGGAATCTCGCGCAGGCGCACGCCTGTCGGAGCAAAACTGGGGGCCGGTTCCATTAGCGATAGACCATCGGGGAAGAGCACAAAGACGTTGGAAGAGCGAGTTTATCGCACCGCAGCATCCGAAACAGCGGCTGCGGTTCAATCAGTCGAGCAATAGCCTCGCCAGCACCCAATAGCGCGCCCCTTTGCCGAGGGCGATAAACAGCGTGACGTAGAGCAGCCGGATACGCAGCCAGCCTGCCGCGAGGCACAGGGCGTCGCCAACCAGCGGCAACCACGACAGCAGCAGCGCAGGCGAGCCCCATCGACGCAACCAGCCGATCATCCTGGCGTCGGTTTTCCGGTCAGGCACCAGCCGTCCAATGAGATACGTCGACAATCCGCCAAGACTGTTGCCCAGCGTGGCGACAGCCACGGCGCGCCCGACGCTCACGGTTTCCGACAGCAAGAGTGCTGCGAAAACCAGCTCCGAGCCTCCGGGCAGCAGCGTGGCCGCCAGAAAACTGCTGACAAACAAGGAGCCGAGCCCGGCCGGCTCAGTCATGAGTCATGGCCTGACGACGATTCTTGCCGCGCCCGGCGTCAGGGCTTTTCAATATATTTGAGGATCTCGACCACCTGACCGGTGGTTCGGGCCCAGGCAAGCGCCATCGCGTCCACTTCCTTCAACGGATGAACGATGTCCTCCGCGTGCAACGTGATGTAGGGCTTGGACAATGCCGCGCAATAACCGGCATCGAACGCGGCATTCCACTGTTTATACTTGTCGCCGAAACGCACTACCACCAGATCGGCTTTGCGAATCAGAGTCTTGGTGCGAATCGCGTTGACTTTCGAGGATTTGTGATCGCGCCAGAACGGATCGGTTTCCGCTCCGAGAGGATCACCGGCGGCGTCGCTGGCCGCATGGTCCGTGACCGGTGCCGTGAAACTGATGTCGAGACCGTTTGCGGCGGCCCCTTCCTGAATTTCCTCCCGCCAGGTAGTGTGAATTTCGCCCGAGAGATAAACCGTCAATGCCATTGGGTCTGTCCTTGTCTGTTGCCGGGCATCGTTACGTGATCGTTTTCTGCGGCCGAACACGCCGACGCGCTCGCCGGACGCCAACGCACTAAACGGCGCGGCCCGCAACCGCGGGCTGGTCCGGCGATGAACGAAAAAGGGCTCGCAACCATGCAAGCCCTCGCTGTGTGGCGCGCCCGGCGGGAGTCGAACCCACGACCTTCGGCTTCGGAGACCGACACTCTATCCAGCTGAGCTACGGGCGCAAGGG
>LJTS01000051.1 GCA_001304425.1 Betaproteobacteria bacterium SG8_40 | reverse complement strand
TCGCAACCGGGCCGGGCGCGTCACGCAAATCGTCGAGGAAAAGGACGCCACTGCAAAGCAGCGCTCGATCAATGAAATAAACACCGGCTTGCTCGCGGCATCGACTTCACGCCTGAAACAATGGCTTGCGCGCATTGAGAACAAAAACGCCCAAGGCGAATACTATCTTACTGACATCGTCGCTGAGGCAGTGCGCGACAGTGTCGAAATTACGACAGCGACGCCCGATAACGAGTTCGAAGTGCTTGGCGTCAACAGCAAGGCGCAGCTCGCACGCCTGGAACGTATCTATCAATGGGAAAACGCCCAAAAGCTGCTCCAGCAGGGGGTCAGCGTCATTGACCCAGCCCGCATCGACGTCCGGGGGACCTTGAACTGCGGCAGGGACGTCACCATAGACGTCAACTGCGTATTCGAAGGGGATGTGGTGCTGGGCGATCGCGTCTCGATTGGCGCCAATTGCGTGATCAACCAGACTCATATCGGCCCTGACAGCGAAGTCCTGCCGTTTTGCCACATAGAGGACGCGATGACCGGAAGTGCCTGCCGCATAGGGCCTTACGCCCGGCTGCGGCCGGGCAACCGGCTCGCCAATGAAGTGCGGGTTGGCAATTTTGTCGAGATGAAAGCATCCCGGATCGGTGACGGTTCCAAAGCCAACCATCTTTCGTATATCGGCGACAGTAGTGTCGGAAATAACGTCAATATCGGCGCAGGCACCATCACCTGTAACTATGACGGCGCCAACAAACATAGAACCATTATCGAGGATGACGTCTTTATCGGTTCCGATACGCAACTCGTGGCACCGGTAACGATTGGCGCCGGAAGCACTATCGGTGCGGGCAGCACGATTACCAAAGATACGCCAGACGGAGAGCTGACCATCTCCCGCAGCAAGCAAATCACGATTCCGGGATGGAAACGCCCGGTCAAGTCAAAACGCAAATAGAGCGGCGTCCTTCGTTGGTATGTTTCATGCCTTGGACATCGGGATGCACAACGACATTGAGAAAGCATTCTTGCCATGTGTGGAATCGTAGGGGCGATTGCAGCACGCGACATTGTCCCGGTGCTGCTGGAAGGTCTGCGTAAACTCGAGTACCGGGGCTACGATTCCGCTGGCCTTGCGGTACTCAACAACGGATTGCACAGATTGCGCAGCGTCGGCCGTGTTTGCGGACTCGCCGAAAGAGCTGCGCAGAGCAGCCTTACCGGGCTGTCCGGCATTGCCCACACCCGATGGGCAACGCATGGCGCGCCGAGCGAGCGCAACGCGCATCCGCACATCAGCCGCGACGGGCTGGCGATCGTCCATAACGGAATTATCGAGAACCATGAGCGTATTCGCGCCCGGCTGATCAAAGCCGGGTACGTATTTGATTCCGACACCGACACGGAAGTCGTTGCGCACCTGGTGCACTCCCATCTCGAGGATGCCGAGGATCTGTTCGATGCGGTACGGCACGCGGTAAGTGAACTGGAGGGAGCGTTCGCAATCGCCGTCCTGTCCGAGAACGAACCAGACCGGATGATCGTGGCCCGGCAGGGTGCGCCTCTGCTATTGGGACTTGGCGATGGTGAGCAGTTCTGCGCCAGCGACGCTTCGGCCCTGCTGCAAGTGACCAAGCGAATGGTCTATCTTGAAGAAGGTGACGTCGTCGAATTGCGCCGCGACGGATACCGGATCACCGACCGTGCCGGCGAAGAGGTAGACCGACCGGTGCATGAGAGCCAGCTCAGTGCCGATGCGGTGGAACTTGGCCCGTATCAGCACTACATGCAGAAGGAAATATTCGAGCAGCCGGGCGCCGTCGCCGCGACGCTGGAAATGGTGGTTGGCGCACAATCGATTGTCCCGCAACTGTTCGGCGCCGAAGCCGAAGAAGTGCTTTCCGGCGTCCAGTCAGTCACCATCCTTGCCTGCGGAACGAGTTACCACGCAGGCTTGACGGCACGTTACTGGATCGAAGCCATTGCCGGATTGCCATGCTCCGTTGAAATCGCGTCCGAATTCCGCTATCGCACGACCGTACCGAATCCCAACGCGCTGATCATCACCATTTCGCAGTCGGGCGAGACCGCCGACACCATTGCCGCCCTCCAGCACGCCAAGTCACTTGGACAGGAACGCACGCTGGCAATCTGCAACGTCCCGGAATCCTCGCTGATTCGCCATGCCGCGCTGCGGTTTCTTACCCGGGCCGGCCCGGAAATCGGGGTTGCCTCCACCAAGGCTTTCACCACTCAGTTGTCTGCGCTTTTCCTGCTGACCCTCGTGCTGGCAAAGACCAGGGGGCAACTGACTGCCGAGGAGGAACGCAGTCACATACAGTCACTGAGACACCTGCCCGCAGCCCTGAATCACGTGCTTTCGCTGGAACCGCAGGTAAAGGAATGGGCCGAACGTTTTTCGACAAAACACAACGCGCTGTTCCTCGGGCGCGGGGTGCATTATCCGATAGCGCTCGAAGGCGCTCTGAAACTCAAGGAGATTTCCTACATCCATGCGGAAGCCTACCCTGCGGGCGAACTGAAGCATGGCCCGCTGGCACTGGTTGACAAGGACATGCCGGTCATCACGATCGCCCCTAATGACGCCCTGCTTGAAAAGCTCAAGTCGAACCTGCAGGAAGTCAGCGCGCGTGGCGGCGAGTTGTACGTGTTCGCCGACGCAGATTCACAGATACACTCCTCCCCCGGAGTTCACGTCATTCCGATGATCGAGCACGCCGGACATCTGAGTCCTATACTGCATACTGTGCCACTGCAGCTTCTTGCGTATCATGCGGCACTGGTAAAGGGCACGGACGTCGACAAGCCGAGAAACCTGGCAAAGTCCGTCACCGTAGAATAGGCAACCGCCAGGACCTCTCCGGCGGCGGCCTGAAATGCAGGTCGGCCGCGCCGCGAAGCGGCGCAGCCGCCAAACAAACAGGGGGAGAAATCATGTTACGAATCGCGCGACATCTGTTCGAAGGCTTCGCTATCCTGTCGCTGTGCCTGCTCGGGTCGGTCGCATCGGCCAATCTGGGCGATACGGACGACTCGGCTACCGATGATCCGGGTTTTGTGGCAGGCAAAGCCGCCATCGAATCGGGCGACTGGGCGACGGCGATCGAAGTCCTGAGCAAGACTGCCGAGACGTATCCCGACAGTGCAGACACCCACAATTTTCTCGGTTATGCCTACCGCCAGTCGGGAAATCTGGACGCTGCATTCCGGCATTATGAGCGCGCGCTCGAAATCGATCCGTCCCACAAGCCGACGCACGAGTATCTGGGCGAGGCTTACCTGATGAAAAACGACCTCAGCAGTGCGGAACAGCATCTCGCGGAACTGGCAAGGCTATGCACGCCGATTCCGTGCGAGGAATACAAGGAACTCAAACGCGCGGTCGATGCATTCAAGACGCAGTAGGTGGGTTTGAAAAACACACCCATTCGCGCGGTACTGTTCGACTTCGGCGGCGTCATCACGACCAGCCCCTTTGAGGCCTTCCACCGCTTCGAACGGGAACGCGGACTACCGGACGCGTTTATCCAGGGCATCAATCGCAGTAACGCGGACGACAACGCCTGGGCGCGTTTCGAGCGCGGCGAACTGACGGCAGAGGCGTTCGACGAAGCATTCGCGCGGGAAGCGCGTGCTGCGGGACATGATGTTCGTGGGCTGGAAGTGGTCGAACTTGTCTATGGACAGGTTCGCCCGCGCATGGTCCAGGCAGTGCAGCGCTGCCGTGGCCGTTTTATCACCGCCTGCCTGACGAACAATTTTCGTAACCGTGAAGCGCTCACAGCCGCAACGGACCTGGCGAGCGGCACGGCAAGGGATCGAGAGTGGCGTGATGCTCTGGCGCTGTTCGACCAGGTGATCGAATCGTCAAAGATTGGCGCACGCAAGCCCGAGAAAGCGTTCTTTGAACTGGCGTGCAATCGCTTGTCCATCGAACCCGCGGAAGCGGTATTTCTGGACGATCTCGGAACCAATCTCAAACCGGCCCGCTTGATGGGCATGCGCACCATCAAAGTGACCGACCCCGACGCAGCACTCGCCGAACTCGGCAACCTGCTGGGCATGGAGCTTTGACGGAAGCCACGGTTGCCCGCCAACTGGCGAGAACGATTAGGGTTTTTTTCGGTGCGTTCAGGTCTCGCTGCGGCGCGGCTTGCGTGGCGCACGCATGAAAACCGCGTCGTAGACGGGACGCGGCAGGTGGCGCAGTAGCCATCCAACGAGCGCCATTTGCCATGGCAACACATGGAAACGCTTGCCACTGGCAATGGCGTCGGCAATGATGCGCGCAGCCCTGTCTGCATCTATCATAAAGGGCATGGGGTAGGGATTCACCGCGGTCATTGGCGTCACGACATATCCCGGACAAATGGTCACGACCCTGACGCCATGCTGGCGCATTTCCAGGCGCAGGCTTTCCAGATAGGTAATCGCCGCTGATTTCGATGCGCAATACGCTGATGCACCCGGCAGGCCACGAAATCCCGCGACACTGGCAATGCCTGCCAGGACACCTCGTCGTTGGCCACGCATCAGATCGACGAAAGGCTGGAACGTGCGCATCATTCCGGTCACGTTGATCGAAAGTATCTCCTCGAAGACACCGCTGTCGCCCGGATCGGCGGTCAAGGTACCCGCCGAGACACCTGCGCCGGCAATGACGATGTCCGGACAGCCGGCACGATCGACGAAATCCTGCGCCGCTTCGCTCAAGCCCCCGGCATCGCGAACGTCAACCGGATAGCAATAGGAAGCGACCGGCAACGCTGCGGCCAGTTCGTCGAGCAATTGCGATCGCCGCGCGATCAGGCCTAGCGTCGCGCCGCGCCGCGCGTATTCAATGGCAAGCGCCCGACCGATGCCGCTCGATGCTCCGGTGATGACAACACTTTTCGGTATGCTCACCGGGCAATACCGCTGCGTGTAGCGCTCGCCAACTCCAGCAACTGGTCAAGCACCGGCGACACGCGCGACGCGTTACCGATCATTGCACCGGTAGTGAGATAGCGTCCGTCAACGACTATCGATGGCGTCACTCTGATTCCGTAAGCGACGGTGGCATCCCTGGCCCGCTGTGTTGCAATCGCTACCGCATCTGATTCGACGGTGTTCTCAAACACCGCTTCATCGATGCCATTATCCACCGCCCATTTGACCTGTTCGCGCCGTGACGTGAGTCGCCGGCCCTGCTCATGTATCGCTATATAAACCTGGTCATGAAACCGCGGCAGCAAACCGAGCGCATGAAGCGAAAAAAAGAGATCACTCAGGGGTATCCAGGCACTGCGGCGCAATGCCGGCATCAGTTTGAAGTCAATGAGTGACTCGCGCTGCAACACCCAGTCGCGCAACATCGGCTCGATCCGATAACACGTTTCGCAGCCATAAAAGAAGAACTCGATGACCTCGATACGTTCACCGGTGCCCGCCGGAACCGGGTCGATCTGCACATAGTCCCGGCCCTCTGTCAGTTCCGCTGCCGCCGTGCCCGACAGCGCAAGCACACAGACGAAAACAGCGGTCCGCCAGTTCACGCGAATCCGGGCGAAGGGTCCGCTCCCCGTTACGACTAGCGCTCCATCTCGATCAGGGTGTTGAGCACGACCACGAAACGCTGCGCATCGACGCCGCGGCCATCGGGCCTCATTGTCATGCCGGGGCCCGTCAGATACTTGCCATTGACAATCAGGTAAGGCGTTCCCGGAATTCGGTAATTGCGCGCCAGCTGCATGGCCCGCTGGACCTTGTTGCCGACGCCGAACGAATCGTAGACGGCTTCAAATTGTTTCATGTCCACGTTCTGCGCCGCCGCCCACTTCATGATCGCTTCGCGATCCGCAAGGTTGTTTCCCTGGCGGTGGATCGCGTCGTAGACCTTGGAGTGCAGGTCCGGCAACAACCCGGTTTCCTCCAGCGTGTAATAGAGTTTCGCATAGGGAACCATACGCTGGTTGAATACGGCCGGCACGTGACTGAACTTCACGCCCTCGGGCTTGCTCGACAGCCAGCTATTCAACAAGGGCTCGAATTGATCACAATGGGGGCAAACATAGCTGAAAAACTCGAGCACCTCGACCTGACTGCCGGAGACAGGCTGCGGCGGATCGATCAGCCGATACTCCTTGCCTGCCACGGGCGCGCCCTGGCCGAAAACGCTGGTTGAAACAATCAACGCCGCTACAAACGCAATTAGTCTTTTCATACTCTTTCTCTCTAGTGTGTTTCCCTGATTCACTGGCCCGGTTGACGCACCTTGATCAAGTTCGCTTCGAGGTTCAATTCTTTCAGAGCCTGCCGCGATTCGTTTAGTTCATTCTGGTCGACGAACGGACCGATCCTGACACGGTGCCAGATGCTGCCATCAGGCAGCTCGGCCGTCTGGATCTTTGACTCGATGCCCGACAGCGCCAGACGCGCTTTCAGATTGTCCGCATCCGCGGGCTTTGGAAACGCCGCGACCTGAAGAAAATAGATCTCCTTGTCGCCGGTTGATCCAGGCCGCTTGAATTGACGGTCAGTAACGGCTTCTTCCCATCCGGGCAGTATCTTGTAGAAATCGAATTCAAGCTTGATTTCTTCCGGCTTCTGCTGTGCGGTTTCCTTCTTCGCAGACATCGGGCCGGGCACAGCAGGCACCGGCTTGACCTTGTCCACGAACGGACTCGGACCTCTGTTGATATACAGAGCCACTCCGATCGCAATCACCAAACCCAGGAGCAGCCCGATCAGGATACCAACACTCATTGGCCGACCACCCGGAGCTTTGCTTTTCTTTCTGTAGTCGCGGCTCATGCTCGAAGTCTACATCTTATCCGGTGCGCTCACCCCGAGCAGCACCAGGCCGTTGCGCAAAACCTGCCTGATGCTCGCGACCAGTGACAAGCGGGCTTCACGCACTGCCTTGTCGCTGGTGAGGATGGGTGTGGCGTTGTAGTAACTATGAAATTCCGCTGCCAGCTCTCTCAGATAAAAAGCAAGGATATGCGGCGCAAGATCGCGCGCCGCGGATTCGACTACTTCAGGCAGGTCTAGAAGTTTTTGCATACAAACCACTTCACTGTCTTCAACGAGCAGAGTGGTATCAGCGTTGACAAGAACGCCTGCGTCACCTCCCCATTTCTCGAGAACGCTCGAACATCGCGCATGGGCGTACTGAATGTAGTAAACAGGGTTCTCGTTGCTTTGTGACTTCGCAAGATCAAGATCGAAATCAAGGTGCTGGTCACTCTTGCGCAGCACGTAGAAAAATCGCGCGGCATCATTGCCGACTTCCTGACGAAGCTGGCGCAGGGTGACAAATTCTCCGGAGCGCGTCGACATGGCGACTTTCTGGCCTCCACGATACAGAACCGCAAACTGGACGAGGGCCACCGTCAGCCGGTCCGGTTCCTGGCCCATCGCTTCCAAAGCGCCTTTGACTCTCGCCACGTAGCCGTGATGGTCCGCGCCCCAAACGTCGATCAGCTGTTCGAAACCACGTTCGATCTTATTGACGTGGTACGCGATATCCGACGCAAAATACGTGTACTGCCCGTTATCGCGCTGCACGACCCGGTCTTTTTCGTCGCCAAACGCGCTTGACCGAAACCACATCGCGCCATCCTGTTGGTAGAGGTGGCCTTCGTCTTCAAGACGCCGCATTGCCTTTCCCACCAGGCCGGCGTCGAAAAGCGACTTTTCCGAGTACCAGACGTCGAATTCAACGCCAAACTCGAGCAAGTCGTTGCGGCAGTCTCCAAGCTGCTCGGTCAGGACAAAGTCATGAATGTAGGCATAGTCTGGCCCCAGCAGCGATTTGGCCTTGTCAATCAATGCATCAAGATGCGCTTCGGCGTCTGTGGCCGATGACGGGGCATCAGAGTAAACCCCTGCGGCTTCGTGAACGTAGCGCCCTCCATGCTGTTGACGGATTGCACTCGCCATGTCGCGAACATACGCGCCCTGATAGGCATTGGCAGGAAACGACAGCTTCTGACCTTCCATCTCGAGATAGCGCAACCAGGTCGACAGCGCCAGAATGTCCATCTGGCGTCCCGCGTCATTGACGTAATACTCGCGCGTGACGGCGTATCCGGCAGCGTCCAGGATATTTGCCAGGCTGGCACCGTAGGCTGCCCCCCGGCCATGGCCAACATGCAGCGGTCCGGTGGGGTTGGCCGATACAAACTCAACCTGGACTTTCTTGCCATTGCCAAGCGCGCAACGGCCATAATCAGACGCAGCATTGAGTATGGCGGGGACAGCCTGCTGGCGAACGGAAAGGTCCAGAAACAGGTTGATGAATCCGGCGCCGGCGACCTCGGCCTTGCGCAACAATGGTGATTCGGGCAAGGCATTGACGATGCCCTGGGCGATTTCACGAGGATTGCGCCGCAACGGTTTTGCCAATTGCATGGCAACGTTACAGGCGTATTCGCCATGTCCGGCAGCTTTCGGCCGCTCCAGCATCAGTTTTACTTCTGGCGCCTGCGGCAGGCTGTTCGTCAGCGCCAGCTGCATCGAGGAGCTGGGCGCGCAAGTTAGTCGCGGAATGCATCTGAAGGTGGCACGGACGCTGAAAAGAAGCCGCGATTATATCGGCTCACGTGACGGTTAACTCGCAACTACAGTTCAACCGGGTCAACATCGATCACCCAGCGCGCCGCACTGACCTTGCCCTCTTGCAACAACGGATGCCAACGTCCCAGAAACTTGCGCAACGCCGTTCTGCTGCGAGCTTGTATCAGCAATTGCCCTCGAAACCGTCCGGCTATGCGGAAAACCGGCGCCGGCACGCAGTCATAGAGCGTCACGTCGCTCGCTGCAATACCCGCCCCTTTGCTGGCAGCGCTGCGAAGCAACGACCACATGTCCTCCTCGCGGTGCGATTCCGCACGCAATACCGCCTGGTAAACGTAGGGAGGAAAGCCACTGTTGCGCCGTTCAGCCAGCAGGGCCTCGGCAAAAGCGGAGAAGTCCTGACGCGCCAGGGCCTGGTACACCAGATGATCCGGGAACTCGGTCTGGATGAGCACATGGCCGGGCCGGTCACTGCGCCCGGCCCGTCCCGCAACTTGCATGAGTTGCTGAAAAAGCCTTTCCGCGGCACGAAAGTCGCTGCTGTACAAAGCATGGTCAGCACCGAGAATGACCACAAGCGTAAGCTTCGGAAAATCATGGCCCTTCGCCAGCATCTGCGTTCCCACCAGGATGTCTACTTCTTCATCGCGGATCTGTTCCCGCATCCGGGCAAACGCACCGCGGCGCCGCGTACTGTCGCTGTCGACCCGAAGCACCCGCGCCTGCGGAGCGAGCGCTCGCAAGGCTTCTTCGACTCGCTGCGTTCCTTGCCCGAGACCATGCAGGTCCTGATTGCCGCACGTTGGGCAGACAGAGACAACGGGCTCTTCGTGACCGCAGTAATGACACCTCAATCTTGACGACCTGGAATGCAGGGTCAGCCTGGCCGAGCATCGCAGACACTCCGCCATCCAGCCACAGGCATGACACAGCATTACCGGTGCGAAACCGCGGCGATTGATATAGATGAGGCTCTGTTCCCCGCGGCTTAAGCATTGCCTGACGGCGGTGACGGCCGCATCGGAAAGACCGTGACTTAGATGCTGCCCCCGCACGTCGATGAATTCGACAGCGGGTGCCGCGGCTACCGGACGCTGTCTGAGTTGCGCAATTTGGTAACGCCCTTCGAGCACGTTGGCATAGGTCTCCAACGATGGCGTTGCAGACCCCAGCACGACCGGTATATGGGCGCTTTTCGCAACGTATACGGCGAGGTCGCGCGCATGGTATCGCAGTCCTTCAGCCTGTTTGTAGGACAGGTCGTGCTCTTCGTCAACGATGACCAGTCCGAGTCGCGGCAAAGGCGTAAATACTGCCAGGCGCGTTCCCAACACAATGAACGCCTGGCCGGCCCTGGCTTTCTGCCATCGTGCCAGCCGTTCGCCTTCAGCCAGCCCGCTGTGCAGACTTACCATTTCGAGTTGCGGAAACCTTCCCTGGACGTGCGCTTCGAGTTGCGGCGTGAGATTGATCTCCGGCACCAGCAGCAGGGTCTGCTTTCCGCTTGCGGCGACCTGCTCGATCAGGGACAGGTAAACCTCTGTCTTGCCGCTGCCCGTCACACCATGCAGCAGCCAGGGAACATAGCTTGCGAATGACCCCCCGATCGCTGCAATCGCCTGAAGCTGTTCATCGGTCAGCGCCGGGGTAACCGTCGGCCTTTCGCTTCGCGTCAACTGGGCGACCGGTGGCAGCGCACGGGCCGGGCGACGTTCAACCCAGCCTCTTTCGACCCACTCCTTCAACACCCTTTGCGCGCCGGGATAAATCAGCCGCGCCTGCACACCGTCAACCGCGTTGCCTTCGACCAGCGCCCGCAACAGCCTTTTCTGCCCCACCGCCCTGGGATTGATGCCGGCTTCAATGTGAACCAGCCCGTCGTTGCACAACGAGTACTCCCAGGCTCGCACGCGCTTTCCGAAATCCGGTTTTCTCAGCATTGTCGGAAGGACGGCGCTCAGTACCTGCCCGAGCGGATGCCGGTAGTAGTCCGCGCAGAATGCTGCGAGCGACAGGGTAGTTGCCGGCAGTGGTTCGACCGGCAGCACACGTTCAACACGCTTCAAGCGCGTTTGATCCAGTTCGCTCGTCTGCGCCAGCCCGGTAACGACGCCGACCAGACGGCGACGGCCGAACGGGACCGTGACCAGGGCGCCGATCCCAACATCGACCTGGCCTGTTTCGTAATCAAAAGGTCCGGCGATAGGCACATCAAGTTCGACACGGGCAATTGTCATCGTCGGTTCCGGCCCATCGGCAAGTTAGCACGCACGCTTATCGACGAGCATTCAATAGTGCACGTAAGCGGCTTTATATATTGGGCTTTTTTTCAGCAGCCTGACCTGTGGATAAATCTGTTGATGAAAACGCGCTGACGGCCAGAACCCGGCCCGGTGCCACCGGAAAATTCCCGGATGACCAATGATTCTGCCCTATAATTGCTTACGAAACATGATCTTATGAAATGTAAGCAAGTTTGTACCGTTTAACACCCGCGCGCTTCGAGTGCCAGGGAAATTGTGCATAAAAACACGCAGATGGCACTTCCGGGAGCGCCGTCCCTACTGGTGATAGGGCAGGCTGAGGCGGTGCACGGCGTCGACCAGCGCTCCCACATTCTCGGGCGGTGTGAAGCGGGAAACCCCATGCCCAAGGTTGAAAACATGCCCGTTGCCTTTCCCGAAGCTGGCGAGGACCTTGGATGCCTCGCGTTCGACAACCTCCGGATTTGTCAGCAACACAGCGGGGTCGAGATTTCCCTGAAGCGCGACACGATCACCGACGCGCCGGCGGGCGTCACCGAGGTCCGTGGTCCAGTCAACGCTCAACGCGTCGGCGCCGCACGCAGCGAGAGATTCCAGCCATTGTCCGCCTCCTTTGGTAAAGACCACGCACGGGACGGCGTGCCCATCTTGCTCCTTCTTCAAACCGGCACAGATGCGCTCCATATAGGCGAGTGAAAACTCGCGAAACGCCGCTGCCGAGAGGTTTCCACCCCAGCTGTCGAAGATCATCACCGCTTGCGCGCCGGCTTCAATTTGCGCATTCAGATAGGCCACGACCGAACGGGCGTTCACATCCAGAATGGAATGCAACAGATCGGGACGCTCGTAGAGCATGCGCTTGATCTCGTGGAACTCGGTCCCGCCGCGGCCCTCGATCATGTAACAGGCAAGCGTATAAGGGCTGCCCGAGAAACCAATCAGCGGAATCTCGTTATCCAGCGCCTTGCGTATCTGCGATGCGGCATCAAGGACGTAACGCAGATGGGCGTCCGGATCGACGACATCCAGATTGCGAATCTCCCATTCCTCGCGAAGCGGGCGCTCGAAACGCGGCCCTTCGCCCTCAGCGAAGTACAACCCCAACCCCATTGCATCGGGAATCGTGAGAATGTCGGAAAAGAGGATCGCCGCGTCCAGCGGAAAACGCGCCAAAGGCTGCAAGGTCACTTCTGTTGCAAGGTGCGGGTTTTTGCAAAGTTCGAGAAAGCTGCCCGCCTGCTTGCGGGTCTCGTTGTACTCCGACAGATACCGCCCCGCCTGGCGCATGATCCAGATCGGGGTGTAGGGTGTTGGCTGCCGCAACAGTGCGCGTAGAAACGTGTCATTCTTGGGAGCAGACACAGCAGGCCTCCGCGACAGGTTGATTGGTGGTTGTTCGTGGTGGAGCGGAAGCCTGGTTCGCTGGCAGCGCTCAGCGCGGCAGTTCCGACACGCCCATCAAAACTTCATCGATGGCGCGAGCGCACTGCCGTCCTTCCCGGATTGCCCAGACGACAAGAGACTGGCCTCGTCTGATGTCTCCCGCGGCAAACACTCGCGGATTCGATGTCCGATAGGATTCGGTGTCGGCTTTCACATTGCCTCGCTGATCGCGATCGAGCTTCAACTGTTCGATCACACCGGCGTGGACCGGACCGATGAAACCCATCGCCAGCAGAACAAGATCGGCCCTCATTTCAAACTCGCTACCGGGAATTTCGCTCATCTGCATGCGCCCGTTGGCATCCTTCTTCCACTCGACCCGGGCAGCGATCAGTTTCTCCACCTTGCCGTTGGCGCCTTCAAAACGCTTTGTCGTCACCGACCAGTCACGATTACAGCCTTCTTCGTGAGACGAAGACGTGCGCAGCTTGATCGGCCAGTCGGGCCATGTCAGCGGCCGGTCTTCTTCCTCGGGCGGCATCGGCATCAGCTCGAATTGCGTGACCGACAACGCGCCCTGGCGATTGGACGTGCCAACGCAATCAGAACCGGTGTCGCCACCACCGATGACAATGACACGTTTTCCAGTGGCCTTGATCTGGCTTGCAAGCGAATCACCGGCCACGATCCGGTTCTGCTGGGGAAGGAACTCCATGGCGAAGTGAATCCCTTCGAGCTCGCGGCCGGGAACCGGCAGGTCGCGTGGATTTTCGGCGCCGCCCGTCAGTGCAATCACGTCGAACTCTTCCAGAAGCTCCTGGTGCGACACGAAACGGGTGGCCAGATTGTTGACCCCCGGTATGTCCTGCGCCAAGGCACCAACGCAGACGCCGGTTCGAAACTCAACGCCCTCGGCCTGCATTTGCGCAACACGACGGTCAACGTGGCTTTTTTCCATCTTGAAATCCGGTATGCCATAGCGAAGCAGACCACCAATTCTGTCGTTCTTCTCGAACACGACAACACCGTGGCCGGCGCGGGCCAATTGTTGCGCGCAGGCCAGTCCTGCCGGTCCGGAGCCGACGACCGCCACTTTCTTGCCGGTCTTTCTCGCCGCAGGCAGAGGCTTGACCCATCCCTGCTCCCAGCCTTTGTCTATGATCGCGTGCTCGATCGCCTTGATCGTTACCGCGTCGTCATTGATGTTCAGCGTACAGGACGCTTCACACGGGGCCGGGCAGATGCGTCCGGTGAACTCGGGGAAATTGTTGGTGGAGTGCAGCGTGTCGAGCGCAACTTTCCATTTCTGTTTGTAAACGAGGTCGTTCCAGTCCGGAATGATGTTGTTGACCGGACACCCGCTTTGACAAAAGGGGATGCCGCAGTCCATACAGCGTGCGCCCTGGCGCGAAGCTTCCTCATCGGCATGGTGAAGAACGAACTCCCGATAATTTCCGACACGCTCGCTGACCGCCAGAGATGCTTCACCGACTCGCTCGATTTCAATAAATCCGGTTGGTTTGCCCATGTCAGGCTGCCTCCAGTTGACTCTGCTGCTTCGCCGCAAGTTCACCCAACGCTCGCCGGTATTCGTTCGGGAATACCTTCACGAACCTTGATCGTGCGTTCTCCCAGTCGGCAAGAAGCTGTTCTGCCACGGCGCTGCCGGTATGGCGAAGATGGGCTTCGATCAGTTGCCGCAGCAAAACCTCGTCGGCAATATTCCGGTGCCAGGGTTCAGAAGCCGGCTGTTCCGAGGACGGCAGCACTTTTTCGAGCTTTACCATCGCAGCATTGCAACGCTTGGCGAACATGCCGGATTCGTCCAGAACATAAGCTATGCCGCCGCTCATGCCGGCCGCGAAGTTGCGGCCAGTTTCTCCCAGAACGACCACTGTGCCGCCGGTCATGTATTCACAGCCATGGTCGCCGACACCTTCGATCACTGCCGTTGCACCGGAATTTCTGACCGCGAACCGCTCGCCGCCCACTCCCGAGAAAAACGCCTCGCCTTCCACGGCTCCGTAAAGCACGGTGTTGCCAACGATGATGTTCTCGCACGGCACGCCGGAGAATGCTTTCGGCGCCCTGACGATGATGCGCCCGCCCGACAGTCCCTTGCCGACATAGTCGTTGGCGTCTCCCTGAAGATCGAAGGTGATTCCCCGCGCCAGGAAGGTGCCGAAACTTTGTCCGCCGGTTCCCGTCATGTCAACATGGATCGTGTCGTCGGGGAGCCCGGCATGACCATAGCGGCGCGCCACTTCGCTCGACAGCATGCCACCCACGCTGCGATTTATGTTGCGCACTTCGATCTTGAGCTTGACCTTTTTGCCTTTTTCCAGAGCTTGCTTCGCCCCCTTGATCAACTGGTTATCGAGCGCCTTGTCGAGCCCGTGGTCCTGCACCTCGCAGTTGAACCGGGCCACATCGGCCGGCATGTCCGGTCGGTAGAAAATCTTGCTGAAATCCAGGCCCTGCGCTTTCCAGTGCTCGACACCTTTGCGCATATCGAGCAAGTCGGAACGTCCTATCAGTTCGTTGAGCTTGCGCACGCCCATCTCAGCCATCAACTCGCGCACCTCCTGTGCAACGAAATGGAAGTAGTTGATGACTTGTTCGGGCCTGCCGGAAAATTTCTTGCGCAACTCCGGATCCTGGGTTGCTATGCCTACCGGGCAGGTGTTGAGATGACACTTGCGCATCATGATGCAGCCCTCGACCACCAGCGGTGCCGTGGCGAATCCGAACTCGTCTGCGCCAAGCAGCGCACCGATCAACACATCGCGGCCCGTCTTCATCTGGCCGTCGACCTGCACGGCAATACGCCCGCGCAAGCGGTTCAGGACCAGTGTCTGCTGCGTTTCCGAAAGTCCCAGTTCCCACGGTGCGCCCGCGTGCTTGATCGACGAGAGCGGCGATGCACCGGTGCCGCCGTCATAGCCCGCAATGGTGACGTGATCGGCCTTCGCCTTGGATACGCCCGCAGCGACGGTACCAACCCCGACTTCGGAAACCAGTTTCACGCTGATCGAGGCCTGCGGATTGGCATTCTTCAGGTCGTGGATCAGTTGTGCGAGATCTTCGATCGAGTAGATGTCGTGATGCGGGGGTGGAGAAATCAACCCCACGCCCGGGACGGAAAACCGCAGCTTGGCGATGTAGTCCGACACCTTGTGACCGGGAAGCTGCCCCCCTTCACCGGGCTTCGCGCCCTGCGCAATCTTGATCTGGATCTGATCGGCGCTGACAAGATACTCGGCCGTTACGCCAAAACGGCCCGAGGCAACTTGTTTGATGCGCGAGCGCATGGTGTCACCTTTTTTCAGTGGCACGTCAGTTACCACCACGTCACCCAAAGTTTCGCGGGTACCCGTGTCCTTCTTCACCGGTACGAAACGAAGCGGGTCCTCGCCGCCCTCGCCCGTATTCGACTTGCCGCCGATGCGGTTCATCGCGATGGCGAGCGTGCTGTGCGCTTCGGTCGAAATGGAGCCGAGCGACATCGCCCCCGTGGCAAAGCGCTTGACGATTTCGGTCCACGGCTCGACTTCATCGATCGGGACCGGCGCCCCGGCCGGCAGGATTTCGAACAGTCCCCGCAAGGTCATCAGGCGGCGGCTCTGATCGTTGATCAACTGGGCGTATTCCTTGTAGGTGGCGTACTGGTTGGTACGCGTTGCGCGCTGCAGCTTGGCAATCGAGTCCGGACTCCACATGTGCTGCTCGCCCCGCACCCGGTATGCGTACTCGCCGCCTGCGTCGAGAGCGATCGCCAGAACCGGGTCCTTTTCACTGAACGCGCGTTGATGCTCCGCCACCGCCTCGGTAGCAATCTCGTTGATGCCAACGCCTTCGACATTGCTCGCCGTGCCGGTGAAATACTGTTCAACAAAAGCCGTGTTCAGGCCAACCGCCTCGAAGATCTGTGCGCCACAATAGGACTGGTAGGTCGAGATGCCCATTTTTGACATGACCTTGTAAAGGCCTTTGCCCACCGCCTTGACATAGTGCTTGATCGCATCAGCCGGGTCGATCTGCAACGTCGGCGCAATGTCGATCAGCGTGTCCATGGCCAGCCATGGGTGGATCGCTTCAGCGCCATATCCGGCAAGCAGGGCAAAGTGATGAACTTCCCTGGCGGATCCGGTGCTGGTAACAAGGCCGGTACTGGTGCGCAATCCCTCTCTGACGAGGTGATGATGCACGCCGGACGTCGCCAGCAGGGCGGGTATCGGAATCCGCGATGCACTTGCAGCCGCATCCGACAAAATCAGTATGTTGACGCCTTGTTGCACCGCGCTTTGCGCCGCCTGGCACAACGCTTCCATCGCCGGCCGCATGCCTTCGGCGCCCGCCATGACCGGGTAGGTGATATCGAGTATGCGGCTCTTGAACTTTCCGTCGGTGAGTTTCTCTATGTCGACCAAACGCGCGTAGTCATCGTAATCGAGCACCGGCTGGGACACCTCGAGCCGGTCAGTGATGGTCTGCTCGTCAATGCCCAGCAAGTTCGGCTTGGGGCCGACAAACGAGACCAACGACATCACCAATTCCTCACGAATCGGATCGATAGGCGGATTGGTCACCTGAGCAAACAGCTGTTTGAAGTAATTGTAGATTGGCTTGTTCTTGCTCGACAAAACCGCCAGCGGCGCGTCATTCCCCATTGAGCCGATCGCCTCTTCCGAACGCTGGGCCATCGGGGTGAGAATGAACTTGATATCTTCCTGGCTGAAGCCGAAAGCCTGTTGCAGATCGAGTAGATCCTCGTCGCGCGCTCGATCCTGCTCAACGGCATCGAGTTGCGGCAGATGGATACGCGATTGCTCGATGTGCGAGGCGTAGTTGTCCGCCGAGCACAACTGCTCCTTCATTTCTGCGTCGTCGATGATGCGTTGTTGCTCGGTGTCAATGAGCAGCATCTTGCCGGGCTGCAAGCGCCACTTCTGGGAAATGTTTTCCTCATCAACCGGCAGGACCCCGACTTCGGAAGCCATGATGACCAGATCGTCCTTGGTAACCACGTAACGTGCCGGGCGCAATCCGTTGCGGTCAAGAGTAGCGCCGATCTGTCTGCCGTCCGTAAAAGCGACCGCCGCCGGCCCGTCCCAGGGTTCCATGACCGGCGCGTAGAACTCATAAAAAGCCCGCCGCTTTTCGTCCATCAGCGGATTGCCGGCCCAGGCTTCGGGAATGAGCATCATCATCGCGTGAGCAAGCGGATATCCCCCCAGGACCAGCAGTTCAAGGGCATTGTCGAAACAGGCTGAATCAGACTGACCCTCGTCGATCAGCGGCCAGATCTTTTCCAGATCGTCGCCGAACAAGGTGGACGACAATGCCATGTGGCGTGCATGCATCCAGTTCAGATTCCCACGCAAGGTATTGATTTCGCCGTTGTGTCCAATCATCCGGAACGGATGCGCCAGATCCCAGCTCGGAAAGGTGTTGGTGGAAAAACGCTGATGAACCAGCGCAAGCGCCGACACCAGTTTCTTGTTCGCCAGGTCGAGGAAGTACTCGCCAACCTGTTCGGCCAGCAACATCCCCTTATAGACGATCGTTCGGGCCGACATGGACGGTATATAGAATTGCTTGCCGTCGATAGAGTCTTGCGCCTTGACCGCATGTTCGACTTGTTTACGGATGACGAACAGCTTGCGCTCGAAAGCGTTGTCGTCGGCACAGTTGCCGCCCCGGCCAATGAAGACCTGACGAATCACCGGCTCGACTTCTATGGTCGCTTCACTCAACCGGCTGTTGTCGACCGGAACATCACGCCATCCGAGCAGCGTCTGGCCTTCGGCCTCGACGTACTGGTCAAGCAACGCTTCAATTCCGGCACGGGCATCAGGGTCTTTCGGCAAGAACACCATTCCGACCCCGTACTCGCCGGGGGCCGGAAGGGAAATGCCGTTTCGCCTGCACTCCCCGCGCAGGAAATCATCGGGAATCTGCAGCAGAATGCCGGCTCCGTCACCAAGCAAAGGGTCGTATCCGGTCGCACCGCGGTGGGTCAGGTTCTCGAGGATTTCAAGCCCATTCTGTACGATCGAATGGCTCTTGGTGCCCTTGATGTGTGCGATGAAACCAACGCCACAGGCGTCGTGTTCGTGTCCGGGGTCATATAACCCCTGAGCCGGAGGAGTGTTCGGATGGGCCACGGTTTTGCCTTCTTTTCGAAACAGATGTTGTCCGCTTTAGGCGCCAATACGGGGACCTGGCCCCCATAGACGCCGAATCCGGCCCCGAGCCGGATTCTCAGCAAAGCCGTGAATGGTACCGTGATCGGCGGGCGTTAATCAATAAAGGGGGATTTGAGCCGGGCGGCTCTCTCAGGAGATGTCGACGGCAAAAATCCGCCGGTACTCCTTTATCGCGTAGCGGTCCGTCATCCCGGCCACGTAATCGGCAATCGCGCGGGGCGCGTCGAGCTTGGCGCGCGTCTGATACTCAGGCGGCAACAATTGCGGTTCTTCCAGAAACGCCGAGAAAAGCTCACGGACGATGCGCTTGGCCTTGTTGGCCATCCGCTGCACCCGGTAATGTTTGTAGAGTCTGGCGCGCAAGAACGTCTGCAATGCCTGCTGCAAGCGCTTCACGTCGTCACTGAACGAAATCAGCATCGGCCCGGCGCGAACGGCCTCGATGTCGTCCGGCGCGTATTCGCCGATACGGCGCCGGCTTTCGCCGGTGAGATCGGTGACAAAGGTGTTGATCATGCGACGTATGGTCTCGTGGGTCAGACGCCGGTCCTGAAGGTCAGGGAATTCCCGCCGCACCTCTTCCAGGTGCCGCAAAAATACGGGTACTTCGAGAAGATCTTCCAGCGTGATGAGGCCCGAGCGCAGTCCGTCGTCGACATCATGGTTGTTGTAGGCAATTTCGTCGGCAAGATTTGCCAGCTGCGCTT
Source organism: Betaproteobacteria bacterium SG8_40 (assembly GCA_001304425.1). Classification (GTDB taxonomy): domain Bacteria; phylum Pseudomonadota; class Gammaproteobacteria; order Burkholderiales; family Eutrophovitaceae; genus SG8-40. The sequence continues at coordinate 930 of LJTS01000051.1, read as the reverse complement.
CCAGTGACGGCTGCTTTTTCAACAGGAAACGCTCTCCTACATCGCCAAGTTTCTTGGCATTGGCTTGCGAACAATGCTTGAGTATGCCCTCGCGCGTTTCGAAGCACAGGTTCAGACCGTCGAACGCGCCGTAGCGCTGTTCCAGCAAATCGACGACCCGCAATGACTGGAGGTTGTGCTCGAAGCCGCCATATTCGCGCATGCAATCGTTCAAGGCATCCTGGCCGCTGTGCCCGAAAGGCGTGTGTCCAAGATCGTGGGCCAGAGCGATACTCTCAACGAGATCTTCGTTCAACATCAGGTTGCGCGCGACTGATCTTGCGATCTGGGCAACCTCGATGCTGTGCGTCAAGCGGGTGCGAAACAGGTCTCCCTCGTGATTGACGAACACCTGCGTTTTGTATTCAAGGCGCCGAAAGGCCGTTGAGTGGACGATACGGTCCCGGTCGCGCTGGAACTCGCTTCGACCCTCCGGGGGCGGCTCGAAGAAGCGGCGCCCGCGCGATGCCTGCGTCCGCGCCGCGTATGGCGCCAGCTCACTCATCGTGCGGAATTTCCTCGAGAACACGCGACAGTGCGTCCGCGGCAAAGTCGTCGCTCAGGTATGCCGCACCGATCGATTTCAACAACACCAGTCTTAGCTTCCCGTCATGGACTTTCTTGTCGTAGCCCATCAATTCGAGGTAACGCTGTGCGCCAAGCGCGGGAGCTTCCGTCGGCAAACCGGCACGGCGAAGGAGATGCTCGAGCCGCAGCATGTCCTGCTCGCCGATATTGCCCAGTCGCACGGAAAGTTTCGCCGCGAGCAACATGCCCGCGCCCACCGCCTCGCCGTGCAGCCACGTGCCGAAACCCAGGCCGGCCTCGATGGCATGACCGAATGTGTGGCCGAAATTCAGCAGCGCGCGCTTGCCGGACTCGCGCTCATCG
>LJTS01000050.1 GCA_001304425.1 Betaproteobacteria bacterium SG8_40 | reverse complement strand
GGTTGCGATTGTCGTGATCGCTGCCTGCCTGCTGCCTTTCGTGCTGAGCAGTTACCGCGTGTTCCAGTTCAACCTGGTGCTGGTCTACGCCATCGTGTTGCTCGGGCTGAACATACTCACCGGGTTCAACGGTCAGATCTCGCTGGGTCATGGCGCCTTCTATGCCATTGGCGCCTATGTCGCGGCGGTGCTGATGGATCAGTGGGGCGTACCTTACTGGGCGACAATTCCCGCGGCCGGCATCGTCTGCTTTGTCGCCGGCTTCCTGTTCGGCTTGCCCGCCTTGCGCCTGCATGGGCACTACCTGGCCCTGGCGACTTTTGCGCTGGGCATCTCGATGCCGCAGATCCTCAAGTACAAGGGGCTGGAAGAGTGGACCGGCGGCGTGCAGGGCATCGTCATCCTGAAGCCGCACGCGCCGTTCGGGCTCAACATCAGCCAGGATCAGTGGCTGTACCTGTTTACCCTGATCGTTGCGCTGCTGATGTTCTGGCTGGCGTGGAACCTGTTGCGCGGGCGGATCGGCCGTGCGATGGTGGCGATTCGCGACCATCCCATTGCCGCGGAAGCGATGGGTATCAATGTCGCGGCGGTGAAGACGCTGACCTTTGGCGTGAGTGCGCTGTACGCCGGTGTGGGCGGTGCGCTGGGTGCGATCGTGGTTCAGTTCGTTGCGCCCGACAGTTTTGTTGCGCTGGTTTCGATCAGTTTTCTCATCGGCATCGTCATCGGCGGGCTCGCGTCGATCAGTGGCGTCATTTACGGCGCATTGTTCATCCAGTTCGTGCCGAACATAGCCGACGAAATATCGAAAGCCGCGCCGTGGGCGGTGTATGGAGTGTTTCTGCTGGCATTTGTATTCCTGGCCCCGAAGGGCGTTGCCGGTTTCGTGCAGATCCTGTGGGGAAAATTGCTGAACTCCCGAACTCGCGACACAAAGCGTTCAGCGACTGTGCAGTCCTAATCTAGCGGAGGAAACGATGTTATCTAAACGCGTGTTCAGGGCAATCGCCGTTGCGGCGATTGTCAGCGGCATGATTGCCGGATGCGGTGAGCAGCAGCAACAAAAAAGCGCTGATCCCGGTGTGACCGACACCGAGATCAAGATCGGCAATACCAATCCTTACAGTGGCCCGGCATCGGCGTACGGAACGATCGGACGGGCATCGGCCGCCTATTTCAAAATGATCAACGAGCAGGGCGGAATCAACGGCCGCACGATCAACTTCGTAACGCTGGACGATGGTTACAGCCCGCCAAAGACCGTTGAACAGATCCGCAAACTGGTCGAGGAAGAGCAGGTGTTCTTTCTTGCGGGAACCCTCGGCACGCCCACAAACACTGCGATTCACAAGTACGTGAACGCGAAGCAGGTACCGCACATCTTCGTGAACACGGGAGCTGCGAAATGGGCCGATCCCGAAAATTTCCCATGGACCATGGGGTTTAACCTGAGCTATCTGAACGAAGCGAAAATTTACGCCCAGTATCTGCTCAAGAACAAACCCGATGCCAAAATCGCCATTCTTTACCAGAACGATGACTACGGTAAGGACTATGTGCATGGCCTGAAGCTGGGGTTGGGAGACAAGGCCGACTCCATGATCGTGGCCGAAGTCAGTTACGAAGTCACTGATCCGACTATCGATTCGCAGATTGTGTCGCTGCAGGCATCGGGGGCAGACACGTTCTTCAACGTCACGACACCGAAGTTCGCGGCCCAGGCCATTCGCAAGGTCTATGACATCGGCTGGCGGCCGTTGCACATCCTGAATAACGTGTCGAGTTCCGTTGGCTCAGTGCTCAAACCCGCAGGGCTGGAAAAGTCGCTTGATATCATCACTGCGGTCTATCTGATGGACCCCATTGATCCCCAATGGGCCGACACCCAGGCCGTAAAGGACTACAAGGCATGGATCGAGAAGTATTTTCCCGACGGCAACATCGCGGACGTGTTCAACGTCAACGGGTATGTCATCGCGTACGGTGTGGCAGAAATTGTCCGGCGCTGCGGCGATGACCTGACGCGCGCCAATGTGATGAAGCAGATGGCGTCAATCAAGGACTTCGAAGTACCCATGATGCTGCCCGGAGTGAAATGGAATACCAGCGCATCCGATTTTTCCCTGATAGAGTCCGCGCAACTCGCGCGTTTTGACGGCGCGGAATGGAAGCTGTTCGGCGAAATCGTCGGTAACTGAGGACGGCCGATGCCGGCGGGACGTGTGCGTTCTGCCGGCACGGGCTCGATCTGATCAGAGCGATCGAAGGAACGCAATCAGCGCGTCCCGATCGTCTCTCTCGAGATTTGCGTAAGCGTCGCGCGATATCCGGGCTTCCCCGCCGTGCCAGAGAATGGCCTCTTCGAGTGTGCGGGCGCGGCCGTCGTGCAGAAAGTTGTTCGCACTGTTGACGATTTTCGATAGTCCGATGCCCCACAATGGCGGCGTGCGCCAGTCACGCCCGCCGGCAAGATAGTCCGGGCGGTTGTCAGCGAGTCCCTCCCCCATGTCGTGCAAGAGCAGGTCGGTGTAGGGCCGGACAACCTGGTTGGCTGCTTGCGGAAACGCGTCGAAGTCGCCGGTTTTCAGTTCCGGCACGTGGCAAACCGAACAGCGCGCCGAGTCGAAAATCTTTTCGCCGTGCTCAACCTGCGGATCGTCGACATTCCGCCGTGCCGGCACGGCGAGTGCCCGTAAATACATTTCGGTCGCGGCGAGACGCAGCGGCGTAATTTCGGGGCGGGCGAACAGCATTTGTTCGTCACAGCTTTTCTGGATCGGCGGGCAATTCTGGTCGGGATACAAAGGGCTGCTCAGGCCGATGTCGTTGAAGAATGCAACGGCGATCTGTTCGCGCAAGCTGGGATGATTGGCCTTGAGCCCGAACCGCCCGGCAACAGTCTGCCGGGTTTCCGGATCCCACACGTAATTCACGTGTCCCTTGATGCCGTCGGGTTTGTCGCGCGCGGCCAGTTCGTCGATGGTGGCTTGCGGAACAGCTTCGAGCAAGCCGAGCCCGAAGACGGGGGGCGAGCGGCGCAGGCCGGTCATCGCGCCGTCGCCCAGCGGGCCAAAGGCGAGATCTGTGATCACGATTTCGGGTGAGCGTAGTTCAACCTCGGTGCCGTCTTCGAGGATGACTGAGTGCTTTCGCCATTCGACTTCAAAACCCGCTTCGGCCGGCACCACGCCCTTGACACCGAATACCTGAAGCTGATCGCCATAGTGCGGATGAAACCGAGGACCGTTGTTTTCGTCCGTCCCCGGCAGGCTGACGCGAACGACCGCGTTCGGTGCGGGTTCGAAAGGAACGGTAATGTTCTGATCGAGTTTCTCACCGTCCGGTTTGATGACTGCTGCATCACCCGGCGCCATCCCCCTGCCGTTGCCGTCATGGCAGGTTGTGCACGCCTGGGCATTGGATGTCGGACCCCTGCCGAAGATCGCATTCTCGAACCAGAAAAAAGCCCAGCGGTTGTGAAACATCTGGTGGCCGAGCGAGAACAACTCGGCCTGTTCGGTGGTCAGGTCCGCGACCGGATGTGAGTAGGCGGTCGCGGTTGCGTCGTTGGCGGTGAGGGCGCCACCGGACAGTGCCCGTTCATCGAGAACGGTTTCCGGCGCCAGCAGCGCCGTAGCCGGCAGCAGCAAGGCTACTGCAAGAGGAATCGGCGAAACTCGTGTCCTCGCCGCCAATCGCGCGCGTGCAGGCATTGTGCGTCCTCGTTAAGCGCTGCTTCCGTTCAAAGGATTTTCTCGCCGAACTTGGCGACGGCCCTTTCGGAAAGGCGCAGGCCGAGTCCCGGATCCTGGTTCAGGGTCAACCAGCCGTTGGAGATATCGGGCGGGTTCTCGAACAACTCGGCTTGCAGGGGGTCGCGCTCCGGGTCGGTGAAGGATTCGACGATGCAGCCGGCCGGGCTCGCCGCGACGATATGTGCATGAATGAAGCAGTCGTGGTGCGGCGCGACCTGCACGTGATTCAGTTCGCACAATGCGGACAGCTTGCGGCCCTCGGTAAAGCCGCCGGTCATGGTGCAGTCGAACTGCAGGATGTCGATCGCCTGTTCGTCGACGAGCGCGCGGCAGCCCCAGCTGGTCAGTTCGCTTTCGCCTGCCGAAAGCGGAATACGCGTGCGCTTCGACAACAGCTTCAGTTCGCGCCGGTCGTCCGCCCAGCGCACCGGTTCTTCCAGCCAGCGGGGGCGCAGCGGTTCGAGCAGGCGCGCGCCCTCGATGGCTGTCGCGAGGTCCCAGCCCCGATTGACGTCGACCATCAGATCCTTGTCTTCGCCGATCACTTCGCGCACCAGTTCGAGGCGCTTCATGTCTTCGCTCAGCGGCACGCCTCCGGCCTTTGCCTTGAAGCCCTGGTGCCCCTGCGCCTTGAGCATCTCCATTTCGTCGCGCAATTCGGCCAGGTCCTTGCCGTCCCGATAGTAGGCGCAGGTCACGTAACAGGGAATCTTTTCGCGGTAACCGCCGAACAGGCGGTACAGCGGTAATCCGGCTGCCTTGCCGATGATGTCCCAGCAGGCGATGTCCACTGCGGCCGAGATTCGCATCAGCGCTTCGCGCGACCAGCCCTTTTCGTGGCCGAGCCGTTGCGACGTCAGCGCGAACAGCTTCTGGAAGAGTTGTTCCGGCGCCAGCGCATCGGCGCCGATTACCAGTTCGCCGATACCGGTGCGAAATGCATGGATCGCTGCCTCGATCGGTGTGTAACTGGTGGCGAGGCCGAAACCCTCGATACCTTCGTCCGTCTGGAGCCGCACCAGGATTTCGTTGGCCCGCGGCACGATGAAGTGGCTGACCCAGTGTGGCCGGCCAGTGTCCGGTGCGCGCAGGATGAATACTTCAAGCTTGGTGATTTTCATTGGCGATGGTCACGGTGACAGAACAAAGCCAGATGATACCGCGAGCCCGCAGCGCCCCGGGGCGATTGCCATGAGCTCCGGGGCCAAAGGTCCGGCAATCCGGACCGGGATCAAGCCTGTACGGAGTGTCTTCGAAGATATGCAAGCATGGTAGCGCGTGGCCGCGTTTTCCGTGTTGCATGGCTTGCCTTGGGCGCTGCAAGAGATTTCTACCTTTCGGCCTATGTAAAGCAGATAATGGGGCGGGTTTGCTGAAATCGCACAACCTCGAGGCGGCGCACCGCTGTAACGTTTCCAGGAGCCTCCATGTTTCGCAAAGCGACAATGACCGCCGCGGTACTGTTCCCGATTTGCGTTCAGGCTCAAGACGCGGCGCTGACGGATAGTGACAAGTACAAGGCGATTTTCGAGAATGACTGTGTCCGGGTACTTGACTACCAGGATGCGCCGGGCGACGTGACACACCAACATACACACCCTGCCTTCGTTCTTTATGCCCTCGCGCCGTTCAGGCGATCGATCACGCTGCCGGATGGGAAGGTACTGCAGCGTCAGTTCGAGCAGGGCGAAGTAATGTGGTCGAACTCACAGACACACGTTGGCGCCAACACTGGCGACACGCCTACGCATGTCATCCTGGTTGAACTGAAAAGCGACATCGGAGCATGCGCGAAAAGGTGATGTCGGCAAGCAGCTGGCAAACGCGAAGGTCAAGCGCTATGGACACCCGTTCGCCGCTATTGCGAAGGGCCGTGGTCCCGGTCTTGATTCGAACGGCGTGCCGGAATAAACAATACGCGACACGGTAAAGAGGTGACGAGAATCATGGCCAGAGATATCGGGCACATTCATGGCTATTACTCCCCGAATGATTTGTATAACAAGATAATCGACAGACTCAATAAACTCGGCAAGGATTTGTCGAAAGTCACGCTGGATGATCTTCAGCCTGTCGACGAGTTCCATATCCGTGGCGACGCTGCAACCAGGGAACTGATCAAGCTCGCCGAATTCAGGCCGGACATGCATATCCTGGATGTCGGTTGCGGAATTGGCGGTTCGACGCGTCGCTTGTCGCATGAAACGGGCTGCCGGGTGACGGGTATCGATTTGAGCGATGAATACATAGATACCGCGGAACGACTGACGCAGTTGCTCAACATGCAGGAGCGGGTCAGGTTTCATGCATGCAGCGCACTGGAGCTGCCCTTTGCCGACAGTTCGTTTGATGGCATCTGGTCGTTGCAGATGAACATGAATGTCGAAGACAAAGTGGCGTGGCTGCGGGAAACCATACGTGTACTCAAGCCCGGCGGACGTGCCGTTTTGTACGAAGTCTGTGGCGGCAAGAACACACCGCTGTATTTTCCGGTGCCGTGGGCGCAAGACGCCACCATGAGTTTTTTGGTGTCTCCGGAATCATTCCGCGACGCCATGATGTGCGTTGGCTTCGAGATTCAGGTCTGGAATGACAAGACGGATCTCGCACAAAAAGCGTTTGCGAACGCGAAAGAACCCGTGGGCAAGCCAAAGCTGCCAGTTCTCGGTGTGTATCTTCTGGTGGGTAACGATATCCAGACAAAAGCCTATAATCTGCACCGCAATCTGGACGAACAGCGTGTCAGTCTGATCGAGACCCTGGCGGTGAAACCGAATATCAGCTAGACCGTGCGCCGGGCGTCGCGTTCCACGGACGTTTGCGAATTCAGAGATTCGGGACCGATACGCCGATCTGTTCCAGTATCCCTCGCGGCGCCCCCCCGACAACCGGTTCGGGAAAAATGAGCGTGAGCTGGTTGCCCGCAACCCGGTAGTAAAAATAATGCGGCGGGATTTTCACCTGCTTTCCAGTGGGCGCAATGGGCGCCATGCCTGGAAGCGTCCAGGTCCCTGTGTGGGTTCCGCTCTGGTGCCACTTGATCGCGTAATTGCCTTGTCTGCGGTCTTCGATGCCTTCGTGCTCGTAGTGCCAGTCGGGGAACGCGGTGTACAGCGCGTTGAGCACCGCGAGAAACCCGGCTTTGTCGAGAATACGGGTGGCGCTGATAAACAACAGCTCGTCCGAAAGCGTCGTGGCGACCTTGTCGACGTCGTGCGTTTCGAGCCCGGTAACGTATGCCTTCAGAACTGCAGCGATTGTCCTGGTCATTGAGTGGATACGGCCTATCCCGCCGTGAATGCCGTTAACTAACCCGGCCGGCGGCCCCGTGCCGTGACGACAAGGTCGCGGACGGTCACGATTGCCGCGACGATCAGCAGCACCATACCTGTCCAGACGACCGTCCTGTTTGGTGTTTCGACATTTTCCATGACTTCCAGCGAAACCGTGGGTGCTGACTGTACGTCGCCGGTCTCTTCGAGCACGAAAAGATAGTCGGCGGGATAGGGAATTTCCATCGGCCCCACATCGACCGATTGTGTTCCGGGACGCCTGGCGTCTAGGGTGATCGGGCGTTCGAGAATCGTGTGGTCGAACTGTGCGAGCGACGCCTGATACCGTCGTACCGTTTCGTTTTCCCTGCCAATTGTTTTGTCGCCGAACGAAAAATGCAGGCGCAATGCGACCCGGTTCATCCCGGGTGTCAGGGTCAGCACAACCGGCTTGTACGCGACACCATCCGCGAAGCGAAGAATGCTGCCATCGGGCGTGACCCAGCGCGATGCCCGCTCCGTCATTTCAACCGTCTGCGACGTGCGGCCGCTCAGATACAGGCAGTACGCGTAATAACCCGGCCCGAGCAGCAGGCCGACCATCAGCAGCAAGGCAACCGTCGGCCGCATGCTTCAGAGGCTCGCCGCTACCGTTTCTTGCGGTTCTTCCACTTGCTGGCGCACTGCACCGGAGTGTTGCGCACGAGTTGTTCCTGCAACTTCGCGTCCGCCCAATGTATGACGTTATGGCTCGCGCCGCTGGTGAGATTCTCCAGTTGTGTCTCGACTTCCGTCATGCTGCCGGATACCCGGTCGCCCACATTCGGCAACGGCAGTCCGCGCGCGGAGAACAGGCCAAACTTTTCGGGCTCATCCGACGGCGGCAGTTCGACGACGAAGTAGCCGCAGGTCGGGTCAAGCCAGGTGACTTCGACCTCTGCTGCAAAAGCGCCTGGCAGATGAATGCAAAATGCCGCTGCCGCAGCAATTCCTATAAGTCCTTTCATAACGTCTTCTCTCCCGCTTGACCGCAACAAAATTAAAAAACCGCAGTGCCGTGTTGCGCACATGTCCGCGCTTGCGCGACACCATGCTGTTGCATTGCAACACAACGAGGTGCTTGACTTACCCTCCGAGCATAGTACAACGTATGTTCCGGCAGTCGGGAGTTAGCGATACAAGGTGGTGCGGTCGCATACGCGGACGGCAGCAAAGCCGTGACGCGACCTGGCATGAGCCACGTGTAAGGTTTGGTGATGTCGTGCAAGTACGGTGATGTCGTGTAGGTATGGCGATGTCATGCCGTTTCGGAATCAGGCGTGGTCGGTGATTTGGTCAACGGCTGTCACGAACGGTAGCGTTGAACCTGTCTCCCGTTGTTTCGGTTTGATGGTTTGTTTCGCAGTTCGACCGGGAAGATTGTTTGGCAACATAACAATACTCACCCCACGCGCCCGGGCTAGGGGAATGGTTCATCGAGAACTTTTGGAGGAGAGCAAACAATGCAGCAGTTGAAATTGAAAGGCGTCATCGCAGCCATGGCCCTGGCCGGTTTCGCTGGCCTCGCGCAGGCGGGTGGTCCGGTAACCGACAAAATGCTGTCGATGGATGCCGGGGACGAGTGGTTGCATGCCAACGGCAACTGGGCGGGACACCGTTACAGCACACTCAACCAGATCAATGCACGCAATGCCAAGAAGCTGAATGTGGCGTGGATGAAGTCCATCGGTGCCAAGACCGACACCATGGCCACGCCTTTGTATCACGACGGCCTGCTGTTCATCCCACAGGACAACAAGGTGTTCGCGCTCAGTGCCGATGACGGCTCCATCGTATGGAAATACGAGCACACGCTGCCCGAAGACTGGGGCGGTTACAACGTACCGTTCTTTACCGGCAAGCACCGCGGCGTGGCCATTTCGGGCATGTACGTGTTCTTCCTGTCCAACGACAACAAGTTGCACGCGCTGGACTACAAAACCGGGAAGGCAGCATTTGTCAAGGATTACCAGGACCAGGGATTCCCGTATCCAAAGGACTTTTCACAGGCGGGTGATTCCAACGGCTACGTCAGTACCGTAGGCCCGCTGGCAATTCCGGGCGCGATTCTGTTGCCGATGAATGCAACCGATACCGGCGGTTTGCCGGGCTATGTGGTGGCGGCCAACCCGTCTAACGGAGACGTGATGTGGAAGGCCAACATGATTCCCGGACCGGGCGAAGAGGGTTACGACACCTGGCCCGAGGGCAGCCACGAATACGGTGGTGCCGGCCCGTGGATTGTGGGTTCCTATGATCCCGATCTGAAAATGTACTTCACCGGCACGGCGAACGCCTACGAATGGAATCCGAAGAACCGCGGTGGCGGCGAAATGGATAACGTTGGTGCGGCCAGCATCGTCGCCGTCAATACCGGCGATGGCAGCGTCGCATGGCGCTACGTTGGCGTTCCGGGTGACCCCTGGGATTACGACCTTCCGCAAACACCGTTGGTGATCGATATCGATGGCAAGAAGACGATTGTGCAGCCGAACAAGACAGGCTACATCCATCATCTCGATGCCAAGACCGGCAAATTCCTGAAGGCGGACAAGTTCATCGATCAGGTGAACTGGATCAAGGGCTACGACAAGAATGGCCGGCCGATTGACATGATTCCTCTGCCGGAGGAAGGCGGTGATCCCGTTCTGGTCCAGCCAGGACTGCTTGGTGGCGTGAACATGTATCCGTCGGCATACAATCCGAAGACCGGGTTGGTCTACTTGCCTGCTGCCGAGTCGGGAATGATGTATGGTTTTGAGGAAATCAAGATCATCAGCAACGTACGTCACTTCGGCGCTTACCAGGAATTCGAATGGGGGCCGGAAGTCGACAAGGCGGTCAACGTCAAGACCGGGGAGGAAGTCTGGCGCGATACGCAGGAAGGCGAACCAGGCTATGCCGGTGGCATGCTGACCACGGCTGGCAACATCACCGTATATACAACCCAGGCCGGCAAGTTCACGGTAGCCGACGCCAAGAGCGGCAAGATTCTCTACCGGCTGAACATGGGTGGTGCTGCCAAGTCAGGCCCGATGACCTACAAACACAAAGGCAAGCAGTACATTGTCCAGGCTTTGGGTGGTGTGGCGCAGTTTGGCCGCGACGAGCCGCTCAAGAACGAGTTCGCCAGTGTGATTGTGGCCTTTACCCGTTGAGTTCCGTTGTGTAGAAAACCCTGATTCAACAGGGTCGGGGCGCGCACTGAGAGGTGCGCGCCCTTCTTTTGTCGTGATCGCGGATCGCTGAGGATCAGGTCAACTTCAAAGGGTTCAGTCGCGTTGTGACTGACACGAAAACATTGAGGGAGTGCAGATGCAAATAACGAAGTGGCTTTTGGCGATGTTTTGTGCCGCAGGCTTGTGGATGGCGCTTGTGCCGGCCGGCATGGCTGAGGAGTACGAAGTACCGGAAGCGAATCCTTATTCGGGCGACAAGAAAGCCATACGTTCCGGCCGCTCATGGTACCGGAACGTCTGCAGTCCCTGCCACGGCGGCCGCGCCGACGGGCAGGGAGAGCGCGGAACCGGTGCGGATCTGCGCAAGCAAAAACTCGGTTACAAGGGTTTCGTCGAGGTTGTGCTCGACGGCCGCAAGGTACAAGGCCGGATCCAGTTCATGCCGGGCTGGCGCAATGTGCTCAGTATGAAAGACATACTGGAGATCACTGCATATGTGGAGACGCTGGCACTGCCGGAAGCGAACTGGGAGTGATATGTACGGATGCAGCGGGGAGGGCGGGCATGGCTCGCATCCGCTGTGTCCTTGTCCTCGTCGGCCCGATGCGCGAGTAATCTCGCGGTGCGCAGGGGCTGTGCGTGAGTGCTCGGTGCAACCTGACTGATCTCAGGCGGGTTGGGTCGCCCTCACCGAGCGTTCGCCGACGCCGACCGCCGCTGCCAGTGCGATGAACTGGAATAGGCCGATCAGAACGAATACCCAGCCAGGATGGCTGGTGTCCATGAGTGCGCCGAAGATCGGCGGCGAGATGGCAAGGCCGATGTCCAAACCGGAGTAGACCACGCCGTAGACGCGCCCCGTTGCGCCCCTCGGAGCGGCCGCCCGCACCAGCAGGTCCCGCGACGGCCCGGCAAGCCCGGCTCCGAAACCGACGACGGCAAGCATCGGCATGGCCGTCCAGCCGGGCAGGGCACCGAATGCCACCAGCGCAGCCGTGCCGCCCGAGATGGTAAACGCCACGGCGATAACGCGATCGTGGTATTGCGTTCTCGCCGCTGCAAAACCACCGGCGATCAGGCCGGCCGCACTGGCAAGCATGTACGCGGTAATGCACGCCGTAGCGAACGTAAACGGCACCGAGTAAAGATCGCGCAAGGCAGCGGGTGCGAAACTCTGAATGCCGCCGAACGACAGCGCTGAAATCAGGAAGAAGACAAAACACATCCACACCGCGGGTTGGCGCAGAAAGGTCAGGGACCCGTCGGAATCCGCGCGGCTGGAGGGCTGTGCCACGGACGCCGACAGTTCGCCCGG
>LJTS01000049.1 GCA_001304425.1 Betaproteobacteria bacterium SG8_40 | reverse complement strand
GAAATCCGCGCAGCCTCGATGACCGCTTCCCGATTGCCGCGCCCGGAAGCCGATTGCACGCCCAACTGCTCCACCCGCCGGTAATCTGCAAACACGTTTCCCAGCACCCACAGCATTACAACGCCCGCAACAATCACTGATACCGGCGCTATGCGCTTCAAGCTGCTGCTCGCAGGCCTGAACCGCCACACGACGGCATCGCCCGCCCCGACCAACAGCGCGAACAACCCGAGAAAATACGCATACCACAGCGGATACTCGATCAGGCTATGCAACACGAGGACGGAAACCAGTGCAAGTAACCACCAGCGATATACGCCATCTGCACCCTGGGCAACAGGTTGGCGAAACCACCATTCACGAAGATAGGGCAGAAGCCAAAGGCCGGCTGCGGCAATCAGCACGAGCGCCCCGGGCAAACCGAACTCGGCCAACAGGTGCAGCAGCACATTGTGCGCGTTATCGACGATTTCCTCGGGCAGGCCTGAAGGCAACTGTCCTTTTGACACGAAGTAATGCCACGCGAACGCGCCATGGCCGACGCCGGACACCGGAGCACCTTCGAACATCTCCCATGCCGTCAGCCAGGTGCTTTGCCGCTGCGAAACGCCGCCGTTGTTGGCCAAAATGCGCTCGAAGCCCGTCTCGTGCCTGGGTACCGGCACGCCGAAAAGCGAGCCATCTTGCAACACCACGGTGAGCGTGGCCGCCAGCAGCAGCATTGCCGCGAAAACACCGGCAACCCAGGCCGTCAGCGTCCTGGCATGACCGGACCGGCCTTGACGGAACGTCCAGCCGGCCAACAACAAGCCGGTCAGCAGATACGCCCAGACACCCCGCTGACCGGAAAGATGCGCGCCTGTAACCAATAGCAGCACCGCAGCAGCTGCGAACGCCGGATGCATCCGGCGGGTAGCGGCGAGACAGCTCACGGAAAACAAGCCAAGGCACAGATAGCTGGCAAAAAGATTCGACTGCGCAAGGTTGGCATGCACGCGCGTCGTCGCCATTGGCATCATCAGGCCTTCAAGCTGCAAGCCCAGGAACTGAGACAATCCGACCAGCGCGGAGACCAGCGCCCCGATGCTGACCGCCCACGCCGCGGCAGCGCAAAACCGCTCCCAACCCAACCACGCCCGCAGCAGGTGCCCGGCGACCATCATCACGCCGCACCACAAAAGATAGATCGCCGCAGTCACGCCCTGCTGCCAATAGCCCCAATGGCCCATGCCGCCCTGAATGAATAGCAGCGCACAAATGCCGAGCGGCAGAAACACCGTTCGCGGAATTCCCCATGGTCTCGCGCGCTGCAACCACGCCGCCACGATGAACACGGCACAACCCAGCAGAAATGCCGCCCATTCCTGGTAAAAAGTCGGCAAGGGCGACGTATTGAAGGGAAGGACGAACGGCACGACCAGAAACGACGCCAGCGCGCCGGCAGCCATCGCCACACCGGCGTGGCTGGTTGCGTGTCCGGACGGGTCGTTCAAAGCCTTCTCCGAATGGATGCCAATCTCGGGGATAATAGCGGACTGGGCTCACAACTTCGCATGGAATCAGGAAATGAAGAAAATTGTGCTGTTGCGCCACGGCGAAAGTCTCTGGAACAAGGCCAACCGTTTTACCGGTTGGACCGATGTCGATCTCACCGAGCGCGGCGTGTCGGAAGCACGCGAGGCGGGCCAGCTCATCAGGGAAGCGGGCTTCGATTTTGACGTGGCTTACGGATCCGTCCTCAAACGGGCAATCCGTACCATGTGGCTTGCGCTGGACGAACTCGATCGCATGTGGATTCCGCAGCATCTGTCATGGCGGCTCAACGAGGGCCACTATGGCGCGCTACAGGGATTGAACAAGAGCGAAACGGCCAGCAAATACGGCGACGATCAGATCCTCATCTGGCGCCGCAGCTACGACACCCCGCCGCCGGCGCTGGAGGCCTCGGACGAGCGCAACCCGGTGAACGACCCGCGCTACCAATCGGTTGCAAAAGAAGCTCTGCCGCTGACCGAGTGCCTCAAGGATACCGTCGCCCGTTTCCTGCCCTACTGGAACGAAACCATTGCCCCACGGGTCAAATCGGGCCAGCGCGTACTAGTCGTCGCGCATGGCAACACGTTGCGCGCGCTCGTCAAGCACATTGACAGCGTATCCGAGCAGGAAATTGTCGGCCTCAACATACCCACCGGCATCCCTTTGGTATATGAACTGGAAGACGATCTGTCCCCCATTCGCAGTTATTACCTTGGCGACCCGGAGAAGGCAAAGCAGGCTGCAGCAGCCGTTGCCGCTCAATCAAAGGCGAGTGGCTAAACTGCGCGCGGGAAAACCCGGCATTCCACTCCGTTTCTGGTGTTGTGCCGCAGCGCTCGCCGGGCTGATAGCAAGCCAGCCTGGTTCTGCGCAAACCCAGCAGAAAGAAGAACTCGACGAGCTTCGAAGCAGGATCGAGAAGCTGCAAAAAGAGCTCGAAAAATCGGAGGAGAGCAAATCCGAAGCGGCCGACGCACTGCGACAGTCGGAACGCGCGATCAGCAAGGCGAACCGCAGGCTTTTCGAACTAGCCAACGAGCGCAAGCGAATTGACGCGAAGATCCGCCAACTGACAAATCAAGCCGCCGAACTCGACAAACAGATCGAATCGGAACGTGTCTCATTGGGGCGGCTGATACGTCGCCAGTATCTTGCCGGTCAACCGGAGTCGCTCAGGCTCATGCTCAATCGCCAGAACGCCAATGAAACGGCACGCCAGCTGCATTACTTCGGATACGTTTCGAAGGCTCGTGCCGAATTGATTGGCTCGCTGAGAAACAGCCTGGAGGAGTTAAAGGAACTCACGCGACAGGTACAGGAACAGAGCGCGCGCCTGGAGAAACTGGAGAGCGAGGAATCCGATCAGAAGATAACCCTCGAGAAGCAAAAGCAGGCGCGCAAGAAAGTGCTGGCCAAGACGTCTGACGACATTGCCCGGCAGCGCAACCAGATTTCCAAACTCAAGCGCGACGAACAGCGGCTGACGGCCCTGATCAAGAAACTCGCCGAGGAGGCGGAAAAGCGCCGGCGGCAGGCACGTTTGAAAAATCAGTCACTTCCTGATGCCAGCGCCAACAATTCGGCGTTCCGCAAACTCAAGGGTCGGTTGCGGCTTCCGGTGGTCGGGGAACTTACCAACCGCTTTGGCCGCCCAAGAGAAGACACCGGGCTGTCGTGGAAGGGCCTGTTTATTGCTGCCAGGGAAGGGGGCCAGGTCAAGGCCATTGCTCCCGGACAAGTTGTTTATGCGGACTGGCTGCGCGGATTCGGCAACTTGCTGATACTCGACCATGGCTCCGGATACATGAGCCTTTATGGGAACAACGAGGCTTTGTTAAGGCAGGTAGGCGACCAGCTTGGTGCCGGAGATACGATCGCCTCGGTGGGGAACAGCGGGGGAAGCGCGGATTCGGGTTTATACTTCGAACTCAGATACAAGGGTAAACCGTTTGATCCGCTTCCCTGGGTCGATTTGAATTAGCCTCAATCCGGCAGCGCCGATTCGGGATCACACCGGATTGTGCCCGGCTTGAGCAGAGAGCGAAGGCAGGAAGCGCGTCACCCAGGCAACGGCCGGGCCGTGAATTCCGGCCCTTGAGCGCTCAGTCCGCACCGGGCGGGGCAAGATCACGACGGGGATAACCCCCTATTTTTTGGTGGCGCAAAGCCAACCATCGTTGAAGGAGCAGAAAATGCGCGGCAGGTTTCGTCAATTCGGGCTGATATTTCTCGGCGTCATCGCCGGCGTACTCATCAGCCTCAACTTCTCCGCGGTCGCCGACCGCGCGTCAGGCCCATTGCCGATCGATGACCTGCGCGCATTTACTGAAGTGTTCGGCCGGATCAAGAACGACTATGTCGAGCCGGTGGATGACAAGAAGCTCATCTCCGAGGCCATCAACGGCATGCTTTCCGGGCTCGATCCGCACTCGGCATACCTCGACGCGGAAGCGTTCAAGGAATTGCAGGTCGGAACCCAGGGCGAATTCGGCGGGCTGGGTATCGAAGTCAGCATGGAAGACGGCTTTGTCAAGGTGGTCGCACCCATTGAGGACACACCGGCGTGGAGAGCCGGCCTCAAGCCTGGCGATCTGATCATCAAACTTGATGAAACCAACGTCAAGGGCATGACGCTGAATGATGCCGTCAAACTGATGCGCGGCAAACCGGACACCCAAATCAAGCTGACCTACATTCGCAAGGGTGACTCCAAACCGACCGAAGTCACCATCACGCGGGCCGTCATCCAGATTCAGAGCGTCAAATCCAAATTGCTCGAGCCGGGTTACGCCTACTTCCGTGTCACCCAGTTCCAGGAGCACACGGGCGAGAAACTCGGCGAGGCCATCGAAGAGCTGTTCGCGACCAATGAAGGGCCGATGAAGGGGTTGATTCTCGACCTGCGCAACGACCCCGGTGGTTTGCTCAACTCCGCCGTGTCCGTATCGGCCGCGTTCCTTCCCAAAGACAAAATGGTCGTTTATACGGAAGGGCGCACCAGCGATGCGAGGATGCGTCTGTACGCCCGGCCCGAATACTATGCACGGGGCGTGCAGGGCGACTACCTCGCCAATCTGCCGAAGGATGTAAAAACGCTGCCAATGGTGGTGCTGGTAAACGGCGGCTCCGCGTCCGCATCCGAAATCGTCGCCGGCGCGCTCCAGGATCACAAACGCGCCATCATCATGGGTACGCAGACCTTCGGCAAGGGTTCCGTGCAAACGATCCTTCCGCTTGGCAACGGTACCGCGATCAAGCTCACCACGGCGCGTTACTACACGCCGAACGGCCGGTCGATTCAGGCCAAAGGCATAACGCCTGACATCGTGGTCGAGGACGCGACCGTGGCCGCGGGTGATGCCGGCATCCAGGTTCGCGAGGCGGATTTGAGAAATCGCCTCGAGAATACGCAAGGCGAAGGGATGGAAGCACCCGGAGCGACAATCCCGGCGCCCGATGCCTCGAAAGGCGAGATGCCCGACGTCGTAGCGAAGGACGATTACCAGCTCGGGCAAGCGCTCAATCTGCTCAAGGGCCTGCAGATCATCGGTAACAACCGGTCCGCTGACCCGACCTGATAGGCATCACCCGCTGTTCCGGGCACGGAACAGCGGGTCGCGTATCTGAAACAGGCTGGCGCATTGCCCGACATGGACGACAAGCAACTCCTACGCTACAGCCGCCACATCCTTCTTCCCGAAATCGGGATCGACGGCCAGAACAGATGGCTCGACTCGCATGTACTGCTGGTAGGGGCCGGCGGACTGGGGGCGCCGGCGAGTCTTTATCTGGCCGCCAGCGGGGTCGGGAAATTAACCATTTGCGATCCTGACGACGTCGACCTCACCAACCTCCAACGTCAGATCGTTCACTACACGGGTTCGATCGGGCGAAAGAAGGTCGAGTCGGCGCGTGAGACGCTGCAGCAAATCAACCCCGGGATCACCGTCGAGACGGTCGCCGAAAGAATCGCCGGTGATCGCCTTGAGGATCTGGTCAAGTCAGCCGATGTCGTGATCGATGCAACCGACAATTTCACCACCCGTCACGCCATCAACAGGGCCTGCGTGCGCTTCCACCGGCCACTGGTCTCGGGTGCTGCCATCCGCTTCGATGGGCAGATCAGCGTTTTCGACCTGCGCGATCCCGGCAGTGCCTGTTACCACTGCCTGTTTCCGGAGACCGAAGATCATGAGGAGATGCGTTGCGCCGTGATGGGCGTGTTCGCGCCGCTGGTAGGGATTGTCGGCTCGAGCCAGGCGGCCGAGGCGCTCAAGCTGCTGAGCGGAACCGGCGAAACACTCAACGGCAGGTTGCTGATGCTCGACGCGCTATCGATGCAATGGCGCAGCGTGCGGCTGAAAAAGGATCCGGCCTGTCCCGTTTGCACAGGCGGTGAAACAGCGCAGCGCGAGATTCGGGTTTCCTGCGAGGCGGAATAACCGGGTCACGCTCCGCGTTGGCGCGAATCAGTCGCGTCGATACTCGACCCGGGTTCGGCCATTGGCAGCCGAAACATAGACCAGCTCTTTTGGAGTCACTTCCTTGAGTTGCCAGGCCGTCGCAAACCCTTCCGGCATCAGAGTCTGCAGCGTCGATGACTCGACCCGGGTATGCATGTACCCGTCGCGCACGAACCACGCGCCGCTGGCACTGAAATAAAACACCAGCCGTCCATTCTTGACTTCGTGGCTGACGCCGCGCGGCACGTAGAAAGTCGGCGGCACCGGCAACCGTAACTCGCCGCTCCAGTTGACGCGCCCGCCCGGCAACAGGGTCGTCTGCGTTTCGACGATGACGTCATCCTGTCCTACTTCGCGCGAAACCCAGGTGCCCAGCAACGCAACCTGATAGTCCTTGTCGCTCGTTTCGCAACCCGGCAATGCCAGGCAGACAGCCAGTAACAGGGCAACTCTCATATGCGTGCGTTGCGAAACCCGCCTAGATGAGTTCTCGCGACTGCGCTGTCCAGTACTGCACTGGGTCACGGTGAAAGCCGCTCTTGGCATACTGGTGCCAGCGCCCTACTACGAACGCAAGTAGCAAATTTGCCTTTGCATCGACCTCGGTTTGCTTGTCGATCTCGTTCTCGGTAAGGGCAAAGCGCAGTGCCTGTTTCAATGTCGACTCGAGCCGGTCATGCAATTGATTGATACGGGTCTGGAGCCGCTCGTCCTCGTTGACCAGTGCGTCACCGATCAAAACCCGCGTCATCCCCGGGTTCTTCTGCGCAAAACCGAGCAGCATCGACAACATGGCTTCGAGCTGTTTTCGCCCGCTCTGTTCTTCCTCGGATATCTTGTTTACCAGACCGAACAGGGTCTTCTCGATAAACTCGATCAGTCCCTCGAACATCTGTGCCTTGCTGGCGAAATGCCTGTACAGGGCCGCCTCGGAAACAGACAAGCGCTTCGCGAGCGCCGCTGTCGTGATTTTCTCGCTTCGAGGGTTTTCGAGCATCGCTGCAAGCGAGGGTTTTCGAGCATCGCTGCAAGCGTCTGCAGGATCTGCAGCTTGCGCTCTCCGGATCTGGCTGCCATGACTGCCTCTAATGGGTACTCGCCGTATTGATGCTCGCTGTCACAAGGTCACTGCGGTAAGGGAAATGCCCGTGGCGCCACCCTTGTCCGTCACCCGGCACTTTATCACGACGCAAGCAGGGAATACGCGGCTCGCGCAAGGTCGCGCCCCGACCTGATATCCGCAGCGCCATTTGCCCATCACCTAGATCAGCCTGGCCAGGCATCTGGGCAGGCTGCGGAGGTGGCGGATATTGACATCGATCCAGGTCGGTGAACGGGGCGTCGGGTCAATCCATACCGTACGCATGCCCAGTCGCTTGGCCGTGCGCAGATTTTCCAGGCTGTCCTCGACCATGATGCACCTGCCCGGATGCAGCCTGTGATCGTTCAGCAACCTGAAGAATCCGCTGGTATCCGGCTTGGGCCGGTAGCCCGTTCGTTCGATGCAAAACACGTCGTCGAACAGGTCGTCGATGCCGAGGATGTCGAGCACCGCCCGGGAATAGTGTATCGGCGAGTTGGAAAACACGATTTTTCGCCCTGGAAGCCGCCTGAGAGTCCAGCGCAGTTCCCGCCTCGCCACGACCATTTTTTCCAGTTCGGGAAAGTGGTGCGTCTGCAGCAGAAAGTGCCCCGGATCGACATCGTGATGGCGCATCAGGCCAACCAGGGTTGCGCCGTAGCGTTTCCAGTAATCCACGCGCACCCGGTTCGCCTCGCTGCGGTCGACACCGAGGTGGGTTTGCACGTAGTCGGTCATCGACTGGTTGATATGCGGGAATATGTGCGGCCCCGCGTCGTGCAAGGTGTTATCCAGATCGAAAATCCAGGTTTTGCGCTGCATCGTCATCGGCGGTTCCGGCGCCGCTCGCAACACGTCGGGCCGGAGCAGAACGCTGTTGCCCTGCCACCATTACCCGTCAGGCAAGGCGGCATCGGGATTCATCACCCTGATGGCAACGACAACGTAACGCAGCGGCCCGTGGTTTCATAGCCGGCCGCCGCTCAATGACTGCGTATCAGCGTGCCCACGCCCTGATCGGTCAGGATTTCAAGCAGCACGGCGTTCTCGACCCGGCCGTCGATAATGTGCACTGCGTTCACGCCGCTGCGCGCGGCATCGAGCGCGGACGCGATCTTGGGAAGCATGCCGCCATGCAGCGTCCCGTCACTGATCAGGACATCGACCTGCCGCGGCGTGAGGCCCGTGAGCAACCGCCCATCCTTGTCGAGTACACCGGGTGTGTTGGTCAGCAGCATCAGTTTTTCCGCGCGCAACACCACGGCAAGCTTGCCCGCCACCAGGTCGGCATTGATGTTATAGGCATCACCCTCGGGACCGACGCCGATGGGGGCCACGACCGGAATGAACTCACGGCTCTCGAGCAGGGCGATCACCTCCGGGTCGATTGCCTCGATCTCGCCAACCTGGCCGATATCGAGCATCTCCCCGGCCTGCTCCTTGTTCGAAACACGCAATTTCCTGGCACGAATAAAGGCGCCGTCCTTGCCGGTCAGGCCAATGGCGCGTCCACCCGCTTGATTGATCAGGTTGACGATATCCTTGTTGACCAGGCCGCCAAGCACCATTTCCACCACATCCATGGTCTCGCGGTCGGTCACCCGCATGCCCTGGATGAACTCACCCTTCTTGCCTACCCGGCTGAGCATGTTATCGATCTGGGGCCCGCCGCCATGCACTACGACCGGGTTCAGACCGACCAGTTTCAGCAGGACGATGTCGCGGGCAAACGAATGCTTGAGCCGCTCGTCGGTCATGGCATTGCCCCCGTACTTGATGACAATGGTCTTGCCGTGAAAGCGGCGGATGTAGGGCAAAGCCTCGGCCAGAACCTGGGCTTTGATACGGGCATCGGTGGGCGAAATGGTCATTGCAGACAGAAACGAGACGATTCGGATATGCGCCCGATTCTACCCGACGCCGCACAACCGCCGGCACTAAAACAAAAGGGGCGGCCAACAGCCGCCCCTTTTCCCAACGGGGATAGGAACTTACTGGACGGAGAGGCGCTTTGCCGACGTCGCCGCTTTCTTCGGCAGCGTCAGTTCCAGCACGCCATCCGTGTACTTCGCTTCGGCGCTTGCCTCGTCAACGTCCTGGGCCAGGGTAAACGCGCGATAAGCCTTGCCGTAGCTGCGCTCGGACCTCAGCACCTTCTCGCCGTCCTTTTGTTCGCGCTGTGATTTTGTCTCAGCGCTGATGGCCACCTGGTTGCCGTCGATCGTGACATGAATGTCTTCTTTCTTTACACCGGGGATGTCAGCGTGCACGAGATAAGCCTGCTCGCTTTCCGTAACGTCCATGCGGATGCTCACCTGCGGCTGGACTTTTTCGTCATACGACACCGGGCGCACGAAGAAACCCTTCAACAGATCATCAAAACTCTCGTCAAACGGGTTGTATCTGGTCAAATTTGCCATTGTCTGTCTCTCCTTATATTAGCGGGCGAGCTGCCCTTCACAGCGCTATATGGGTACCGATAAAACCGTTTCAAGACCTCTTTTCAGAACTTCGTCAGGACCTGCCCGTCGAAGCTATTCCCGGACTGCGCCGAAACGCATTCGCGGGTAACAAAGCGGGATGTCGGGGCCGGTTACGGCAGGGTTTTTTGCCGCGAATCCGGTCCTGCCGGTTTCGCGTATATTGATTGCGGACCCAGTTGCGAGGCGGTTAGAGATGGACGGCCTCTCACCGACCCGCAACGCGGACCGGAGCAATCAACTCGATCCGGCTCAACAGCTTGATTTATATCAATTTAGGAGACTTGAACCATGGCTTCAAAGAAAACTGCTGTATCGCTCGTCATTGGCTCGGCTTTCGCCGCCACCATGGCCGCCGCGCCCATTGCCAGCGCCGCTGACAACCCCTTCCAGATGGACTCGCTCAAGAACGGCTACCAGATCGCCGGTGTCGCCAAGGGCGAAGAGAACAAGTGCGGCGAAGCCAAGTGCGGCGGCGCCACTGATGATGACAAGGGCGGTGAAGCGAAGTGCGGTGAAGCGAAGTGCGGAGGCAGCAAGTAAGGCTTCCAGGCTTTGTCAGTAACACTTGATTCGGCGCTGCAGGGTGCCGGCTTGGGCTTGCGCCGGGAACTGATCCCGGCGCTGACGGCCGGCAAACCCGAAGCAATCAGCTTTTATGAAGTCGCGCCGGAAAACTGGATAGACATGGGAGGCGCCAAGGGCAAGGCGTTTCGCGCGTTGACCGAACGCACCCCCCTGGTCTGCCATGGGCTGTCCCTTTCACTCGGAGGGTCTGCTCCGCTTGACGAGGTTTTTCTTCGCAAGCTGAAAACCTTTCTCGAATTGCACCAGTCCCCGCTCTACACAGAGCACCTGTCCTACTGTAGCGACGACGGCCATTTGTACGACCTGTTGCCGATTCCGTTCACCGCGGAGGCAGTCAGCCATGTCGCCCGACGCATTTCCAGGACCCAGGACATACTGGGCCGGCGCATTGCCGTCGAGAACGCATCGTTCTATACCGAGTCGCCGATCGACGAAATGAGCGAACTCGAATTCATCAACGCCGTTGTGGCCGAGGCAGACTGCTGGTTGCATCTGGACGTCAACAACGTGTACGTCAACAGCGTCAATCACCGTTACGACGCGCGCGAATTCCTGCGCGGCGTTCCGGCAGGCCGGGTCGTGTACCTGCACATGGCCGGCCATTACAAGGAAAACGAAGACCTGCTCGTTGATACGCATGGCGCCGACGTGATCGATCCGGTATGGGAACTTCTCGAGTTCACCTACCGCGAGATCGGCGTGCACCCGACGCTGCTCGAGCGCGATTTCAACATTCCGCCACTGGAACATCTGGTCGGCGAGGTCGCCCGGATTGCGTCGCTGCAACACCGCTACCAGCCGCAAGATAGCCATGCCAGCGTCGCGATCCACTCCTGAGTTTCAGGACTACCAGCGCGCATTCACCAGACATATCCGCGACCCGGAAGGCAGTCCGCGGCCGCAGGGCGTGCCCGCTGCTCGCATGGAGGTCTACAACGAACTCCTGTTCAACAACGTAATCGGCCAGATTTCATCGTGCTTCCCGGTCGCGCGCAGTATTCTGGGAGAACCTGAGTGGCGGCGGCTGGTGCGGACGTTTTTCGCCAAACACCGCTGCCGCAGTCCTTACTTTCGCCAGATTGCGGAGGAGTTCCTGCAATTCATGCAGGAACACAATGCAACTGGTGGCGAGCCGGACTTCCTGATCTACCTGCTGCATTACGAATGGGTCGAACTTGCGGTGGAGATTTCCGACAAGGAAGCCGATATGAGCGCCATCGATACAGCCGGTGATCTTCTGGCAGGTCGTCCGGTGCTGGCTCCCGCACATATGCTGCTCGCCTACCCTTACCCCGTCCACCGCATCGGCAAGGACTACCAGCCGACGCCGCTGCAGCAGGAACAGACCTGCCTGCTGGTCTTTCGTGACGGCAACGACAAGGTCCGGTTCATCGTGCTGAATCCGGTGAGCGCGCGTTTGATTGCGCTCATTGAAGCCGGCAATATTTCCGGGGAACACGCACTTGAGCAGATCGTGGCCGGACTGCAGCACCCGAATCCGGCATCTGCGCTTGCCGGCGGACGCGAAATACTCGAAAACCTCCGCAAGGAGGGGGCGATCATCGGCACATCAGTTGCCGATTGAACCCGCCGCTCGGACCCTCATTGCCGGGCCCAAGGCGCGTTCCGGCACCAGCTTTCATCCAAATCCCTCCTCGCCCCGTACAAACCAGTGTGCGTCTCCATTGCACACCGCGTGCAACGGTGGGCTTGTTAAAGCGCTCACCGAGGCACTTCAGACATATTCCCCAAGGAGGAGAGATCCATGACCAAAGGCAAGAACCTGGCGGGCCTGGCCATTGCGGCCACTGCCGCAGCATTGTTCATCAGTGGCTGCGAAAGCACTGGCGGCACCAGCGCCAGGACCGAGGCGAAGATCGCCTGTGATGCTGCCAATGCCTGCAAGGGTTTGAGCGACTGCAAGACGGCCAACAGCGCGTGTGCCGGGCAGAACGAGTGCAAGGGCCAGGGCTTCGTAAAGCTCAGCGCCGTCGAGTGCTCGAAAGTGACCGGGGCCGGAAGGTAACGGGCCCGAAGCGGGTCTTAACCTGTTACAGCGGGCACCGCGATCATCGGGTGCCCGCGCCCTGATCAACATGCGATTTCAGAATCCCGGTTTCGGGCTCGGTCTGCGCACCGTTCATTACGACGACATCCTAGCCTCGCGCCCCCGCGTTGACTGGTTCGAGGCGCTGTCGGAAAACTACATGGTGCCCGGCGGCAAGCCCCTTTACTATCTTGACCGCATTCGCGCCGAGTATCCGGTCGTGCTGCATGGCGTGTCGCTGTCCATTGGCAGCACCGATCCGCTTGACCTCGACTACCTCAAGGCACTGAAGGCGCTGGCCGATCGCATCCAGCCGGCGTGGGTCTCCGACCACCTGTGCTGGACTGGTTTTGCCAGGAAAAATATCCACGATCTGCTGCCGCTGCCATACACGACCGAAGCGGCCAGGCACGTCGCGGCACGCATCGCCCAGGTGCAGGACTTCCTGCAGCGCCCCATCCTGATAGAGAACGTTTCCAGTTACGTCAACTTCGACCGGTCAGAAATGACGGAGTGGGAGTTTCTCGCTGAAATTTCCGAGCGCACCGATTGCTTGCTGCTCCTCGACGTCAATAACGTCTACGTCAGTGGCTTCAACCACGGTTTTGATCCTCGTCAGTTCATCGATGCGCTGCCAGCTCACCGTATCCAGCAAATACACCTCGCCGGACACAGTCACTGCGGAACGCATATCATCGATACGCACGACGCGCCGGTGATCGACGAGGTCTGGGACCTCTATCGTCATGCCATTGAAAAACTGGGGCCGGTCGCGACCATGATCGAGCGCGACGACCACATCCCTGATCTGGCAACACTGGTCAGCGAACTGGAGCAGGCCCGCGAAATCGCCACCACCGCGCGCTCTTTCGTTGCGGCATGAACACGATGCGGCCTGAAGGATTACGCAGATGAAGGCCCTCGCCGGGCTGCAGGCCCGGTTCCAAAAGCACTTGCTCGACGGAGACCCCGGCGTGATCGCTGACATTGCCGGGCCGGATGACGCGTTCAGGCAAACGCGGCTGCGCATCTACTACAGTGCCTACCGGTTACGCCTGATCGCAGCCCTGGGGGTGGATTATCCGGCCCTCGAGGCGTTTGTCGGCGAATCCGCTTTCGAAAATCTGGCCGCCGCCTACATCGACGCGTGCCCCTCAACCTACCGGAACTTGCGCTGGTTCGGCGAAGGGCTGGCGAGGTTTCTGCGCAACGATCCGGCATTCAGCCAGCAACCCGTTCTGGCCGAGCTGGCCGGGTTCGAGTGGGCGCAGGGCCTTGCCTTCGACGCCGATGACGCGCCGCAAACCAGTTTCGAACAGATCGCGTCGGTCCCACCCGTGGACTGGCCCGGCCTGCGCTTCATCGCTCACCCTTCGTTACATCTGGTCGAATCGCACTGGAACGTGATTGCCATCTGGCACGCGCATCGCGACCAGCAAAAAATGCCCGGGCCGGTCCGCCGCGAGGAGGCCGATACCATTGCCGTCTGGCGCAGGGATTTCAAGACGTATTTCAGAACACTCGACCACGACGAGACATGGCTGTGGCGGGCATTTGCAGGCGGAGCCGGGTTTGGCGATGCGTGCTCGGACTTTGCCGCAACGACGGGCATGGCCGACG
This sequence comes from Betaproteobacteria bacterium SG8_40, assembly GCA_001304425.1. Classification (GTDB taxonomy): domain Bacteria; phylum Pseudomonadota; class Gammaproteobacteria; order Burkholderiales; family Eutrophovitaceae; genus SG8-40. The sequence goes on along the minus strand of LJTS01000049.1, from coordinate 4,918 downwards.
CCGATGCCGCTCAGCGCGCCGCCGGGTTACTGCGCGGCTGGGTAAACGAGGGCTGGATCCAGGGTTACGCCGTCAGCATCGAATCCTGAGGTCCGGCATGCCGCCGGCTAGTGATGATGATGCGCCTTGCTGCCATCAAAATTGCGCACCTCCGCGCTCACGTCGACCCGGGTCTGCTGGCCGCCGGCATCCTCGACCAGCAACGTAAGGCCGAGTTCCCCCCCGGCTTCCAGCGGGCGTTTGAGCTCAAACAGCATGACGTGCAGCCCGCCGGGCGCGAACTTCACGGTTTCCCGCGCCGGCAGATCCACTTTCGGCAACGAGCGCATGCGCATGACGCCATCTTCCATTTTCATGTAGTGGAGTTCCGCCACGTCCGTGAGCCTCGTCTCGACACCCACCAGCCTTGCGTCGCTGTCTGATTCAATGTCGAAATAAACGCCCGCGACCGTCTGCCCGGGTGCGGTCGCCCTCGTCCAGGCCTCGCTGACAACGACCTCCAGAGCGAGTGCGGTACCGGCGCACATGCACCAACAGGCGCACAGTGCAGTAGTCGTCGTTTTGGTAAGTTTGTTCATCACGAGCTTTCGTATCCAGATGCCAGGCGAGCCGCTAGCGTAGCAAGCACAAGGGGCTTGTTTCAATCGTTGTGACCGTTGACGGCACTTCCCCGCCCGGATGGCGAGTATAATTCGCGCCTCACGATATGCTCTCGTTGCGCGCCCTGATCCTGTTCGTCGCTGCATGCCTGCCCGCCCACGCCCAGGTTTTCAGTGAGCTTGTCCCGCCCCCGAGCCTGCACTCGCGCGCATTCGTGCTCGTCGACCTCCTGAGCGGCACGGTCCTGGCGGAGAAAAACGCCGACCAGCGCATCGAACCCGCTTCCCTTACCAAGCTGATGACCGCCTATCTGGTATTCGAAGCCGTGTACCAGAAACGCCTGTCGATGGGGCAGAAGCTGACCGTGTCCGAGGCGGCCTGGGGCACGGCCGGTTCTCGGATGTTTCTCGATCCGGGCAGCGAAGTGACCGTGGAAGACCTGCTGAAAGGTCTCATCGTACAGTCGGGCAATGATGCCGCCATCGTGCTGGCGGAAGGGGTCGCCGGCAGCGAAGCGCAATTCGTCGATATGATGAACCGGGAGGCGCAGCGGCTGGGACTGGCCAACACGAAATTTACCAACGCTACCGGTCTGCCGGACCCGCAGCATTATTCAAGCGCGCGTGACCTGGTTACGATCGCCAGCCTCATCATTTCGCGATTCCCCGAGCACTTCGAGTTCTATAGCCTGCGCGAATTTACCTACAACAACATCGCGCAGTACAACCGCAACAAACTGCTGGGGCGCGATCCGCACGTCGACGGCATGAAAACAGGATTCACCGAGAGTGCCGGTTTCTGCCTCATTGCCACCGCGCGGCGCGATCAGCGCCGCCTGATATCGGTGGTGATTGACGCTGGCTCCGACAGGGCCCGCACATCCGAGAGCCAGAAGCTACTCAATTACGGATTCGAAAAATTCGAAACGCACAAACTTTACGGCAAGGGCGAAACGGTGCAGGAGATTCCGGTCTGGAAGGGTAGCGACGACCGGTTGCCGGCCGGCTTTCCGGAGGATTTCTTCGTCACCGTGCCAGCCGGCCTGTGGCAACAGCTTCAGGCGGAACTGGAAAGCATGCAGCCGCTGCTCGCGCCGGTGCGGGCGGGGCAGAGTATCGGCATGTTGCGTCTGACGTTCGACGGCAGCCCCTACGGAGAGTATCCTGTGGTAGCACTCGAATCCGTTGCCGTCGCCAACATTTTCGTGCGCGCCTGGCATAGTCTCAGGCTGCTGCTGAACTGACCCGGTTTTCTTGCCGAACCAGTAACCGCTTTCGATGATTTATCTCAACGGCGAATTCATGCCAATCGAAAAAGCCGTCATCCCGGTGCTCGACCGGGGGTTCATTTTCGGCGACGGCGTCTACGAAGTCATCCCCGTCTACTCGCGCCTGCCCTTCCGTCTCGGCGAGCACCTCGAACGCCTGCAGGCGAGCCTCGACAGCATACGCCTCGGCAATCCGCATGAGGCCAACACATGGCAGGAACTGATTACTCGCCTGGTGGGGCTCAATGAACCCGAAGATCAATCGCTGTATCTGCAGGTGACACGCGGCGTCGCCAGGCGCGACCACGCCTTCCCCGCCAACACCGCACCGACCGTGTTCATCATGAGCAGCCCGCTGCTGCCGCCAACAGCGGAGCAGATCAGTGACGGCGTCGGCGCCATCACGGCATCGGATAATCGCTGGGCACGGTGCAATGTAAAAAGCACCTCCCTGCTGCCCAACGTATTGCTGCGCCAGCTCGCAGTAGACGCCGGCTGCGCCGAGACGCTGTTGGTGCGCGATGGTCAATTGACCGAGGGCTCGGCGAGCAACGCCTTTGTGGTCAGTAATGGCATCATTCTCGCTCCGCCCAAGTCCAACCTGATGTTGCCCGGCATTACCTATGACCTGGTGCTGGAACTGGCCGCGGCAAACAATGTCGCATATGAGGTTAGAAACATTGCAGAGACCGAACTGGCGCGTGCGGACGAAATCTGGATCACCTCCTCGAGCCGGGAAATTCTGCCCGTGACCACGCTGAACGGCCAACCGGTCAGTAATGGTCGTCCGGGGCCTGTGTTCAAGCGCATGCACGGCCTCTATCAGGAATACAAGGCGCAGGTCATGCGATCGGCGCCCGTCTGAACACAACGGCAAGCGATGACTCAGGAATCGTCGAAACAGGATGGCAATGGCAAGCTGGGAGAAATCGAGTATCCGCTAGATTTTCCGATCAAAGTCATGGGCCGGCGCGAACCGCAGTTCGTTCGAAACGTGATCGACATCGTGCGTAAACATGCGCCTGATTTCGACGAGAGCACGGTTGAGCTGCGCAAGAGCAAGAAGAACACTTACCTGAGCGTCACCTGCACGATCGTCGCCGTTTCACGCGAGCAACTCGATGCGCTATACCAGGAGCTCGGCGACCATCCTGCAGTCGCCATGGTCTTATGAAACGCTTGAGTCCTGCGAACCCGGCAGCCGACAAGAAGAACCGCCACGTGAACGCGTGGATCGAATCGTCCGTGACGGCGCGCCCGCAAGCCGGCGATACGTCCCTGCTGCATGCCGGCAGCGCATCTGACAGTCCGGCTGCTATCCGGCGCCTTGGCCTGGTCGATTACGAGCCAACCTGGCAGCAGATGAAAAGCCTTACCCTGACGCGAACGCCGGATGAAGACGATCAGCTTTGGCTGCTCCAGCACCCCCCGGTATATACACTGGGGCTGGCCGCACGCGCCGCGCACCTGCCGCGCACCGCGACCCGCATACCGGTAGTCAAATCCGACCGTGGCGGGCAGATCACCTACCACGGCCCCGGCCAGATTGTCGTCTATACCCTGGTCGACCTGCGCCGGCTCGGCATAGGCGTTCGCCAGCTTGTCAGACGCCTTGAACAATCCGTTGTCGAACTGCTGAAACAATACGGCATCGCAGCCAGCGGCCGTGAGCAGGCACCGGGCGTATACGTTGGCGAGACCAAGATTGCCTCACTTGGCCTGCGCATTCGCAACGGTTGCAGCTATCATGGGCTGTCTCTGAACGTCGATATGGATCTCGCCCCGTTTGCGGACATCGACCCGTGCGGCTTTCCGGGCCTGCGCGTGGGTCAGTTGCGCGACCTCGGCATTGACGACGACCTGGACGCGATTGGCGAAAAACTGCTCGCCTCGTTACAGGCCAACTTGTGGAATCAACAACCAGACATGCAAATCCGATGAGCAATGACCGTCTGCGACAGACCGGCGGCGACAAGACGGCGCGCAATCCGGTCAAGATCATTCCGATTGAACCGCTGAAGAAACCGGACTGGATTCGCGTCAAATCGCCGTCGAGCCGGACCTTCTACGAAGTCAAGCAGGTCTTGCGCGAACACTCCCTGTACACCGTTTGCGAAGAGGCTTCGTGCCCCAATATCGGGGAATGCTTCGGCAAGGGTACGGCCACTTTCATGATACTCGGCGACATGTGCACACGGCGCTGCCCGTTTTGCGACGTGGCGCACGGACGGCCAAAACCGCCGGACGAAAAGGAGCCGGAAAACCTGGCGCGCACCATCGCCGCAATGAAACTGAAATACGTCGTCATCACCAGCGTCGATCGCGACGATCTGAGAGACGGCGGAGCGAGACATTTCGCCGACTGCATTGCAGCGATCCGCACCCGGTCTCCGTCCACACGTATCGAAATACTGACACCCGATTTCCGCGGACGTCTTGAAAAAGCACTGGATAATCTGGCGATCAGCCCACCCGATGTGATGAACCACAACCTGGAGACGGTACCCCGCCTCTACAAGCAAGCACGTCCGGGGGCTGACTACACGCACTCGCTAAGGCTGTTGCAGGATTTCAAGACCAGGTTTCCGGAGATTCCAACCAAATCGGGGCTGATGGTCGGACTCGGAGAAACCGACGACGAAATTCTCGATGTCATGCGCGATATGCGCGCCTACAACGTGGACATGCTGACCCTGGGGCAATACCTGCAGCCCACCAAGGGACACCTGCCCGTGTTGCGTTATGTCGAGCCCGCGCAGTTCAAGGTGTTCGAACGCGAAGCAGCAAAGATGGGCTTCAAACACGCCGCCTGCGGGCCGCTGGTGCGCTCCTCTTATCACGCCGACGAGCAGGCGAGCGGCGCCGGCCTCGCTTGAAAGAACATAGCCTGGATCACTTCCGCTTTGAAGACCCGCAACACAAGTGGCAAGCAAACTCATGACGGCGCAAGATCCACAACATACGAAGATGTGTGCCGTAGACTGCGTTGTGCAAACAAAGTTATTTATGCCAAGCCACTTTCGCGGATTGCACCACCGACTATCACGCGCG